>JADLER010000071.1 GCA_020846025.1 Bacteroidia bacterium
AGAAGAATTTATTCCGGCAAACGCCAATAAATTTCTTTTTATTTTAGGTCCCTCATTAGCCATGCTCACCGCTTGTTTAACAAGTGCCGTAATACCATGGGGATCACCGCTTACCATTAACGGAGAAGTTTATGATTTACAGGTAGCCGATATAAACATAGGTATTTTATATGTGTTTGCAGTAGTTTCGTTAGGCGTTTACGGCATTATGATTGGCGGTTGGGCTTCTAATAATAAATACTCGTTACTTGGCGCTTTGCGCGCTTCATCGCAAATGATTTCGTATGAAATAGCTATGGGGCTTTCTATTATTGCTATTGTAATGCTAAACGGATCAGTAAGTTTAAAAGATATTGCTTTAGATCAAGGCACAGGCAAATTATACGGAATAATTGATTTACCCGGCTTTAACTGGAATATCTTCTATCAACCACTTGGCTTTATTATTTTTATGGTATGCGCTTTAGCAGAATGTAACAGAACCCCTTTTGATTTAGCAGAGTGTGAAACCGAATTAGTCGGCGGCTATCACACCGAATTTTCCTCCATGAAATTAGGATTCTATTTATTTGCCGAATACATTAATATGTTTATTTCCTCGGCTGTAATTTCAACTATTTATTTTGGTGGATATAATATTCCATTTGCAGAAGCAATGGGCTTGAGTGGCATAGCCTTATCCGTTGCCGGATTCTTATTCTTGTTCGCTAAAATAGTAGTCTTTATTTTTTTCTTTATGTGGATACGTTGGACACTGCCTCGCTTCCGCTACGATCAATTAATGAATTTAGGCTGGAAATACCTTATTCCGCTGGCAATTTTTAATTTAATGATTACCGGTTTAGCCATTACTTTATTTTAATTAACCATGTTAACTAATCGTTCCAAATTAGTTCCTAAACGAGAAATGACCTTGAGCGAAAAGCTCTATTTACCCGCTATCATAGGCGGAATGGGTATTACGTTAAAACACTTTTTTAGGAAAGCAAGCACCGTTTCTTATCCTGAGCAAATACGCCCAATGGCTCCTGTATATCGCGGAAAACATGTATTAAAGCGTGATGATAACGGAGCAGAACGCTGTACCGCTTGCGGTATGTGTGCCGTAGCTTGCCCCGCTGAGGCTATTACTATGACTTCTGCCGAAAGAAAAAAAGGAGAAGAACATTTATATCGCGAAGAAAAATATGCCGTTACTTACGAAATAAATATGCTTCGCTGCATATTTTGCGGATTATGCGAAGACGCTTGCCCTAAAGAAGCCATATTTTTAACTGATGAAATTGTTCCGTCTTTTTACACTCGCAACGATTTTATTTACGGAAAAGATAAATTAGTAGAATCTATGGACAATCGAGTAGATGTTACTAAAAGACAAACCGAAGAAGTAAAAGAATTTAAAACACACGCAAACTACCAACACAATAGATTAACTGAAGAATAATTATCAATATGAGTTACGTATTTTACTTTCTGTCATTTGTAGCAATACTATCCGCACTAATGATGGTATTCGCTAAAAATCCTATACACAATGTATTGTGGCTAATCTTAACCTTCTTTTCAGTAGCAGGACATTATATTTTATTAAACGCACAATTTTTAGCCGCCGTGCATATTATTGTTTACACAGGAGCTATTATGGTATTATTTTTATTTACCATCATGCTGTTAAACCTTAATAATGAAAACGAACCACATAAAAGCATCTTACTAAAAGTATCAGGTGTAGTTGCCGCAGGCGCATTAATGATTACGATTTTAGGCGCCTTAAAAGCCTCATCAACACAATTAATAGGCTGTAATTGCGGTATAGAAAGTGTTTATTATAATCAAGTAGGTTTGGTAAAAAATTTAGGTAAGGTTTTATTTACCGATTTTTTAATGCCTTTTGAAGTATCATCACTTTTATTTTTAACAGCTATTGTGGGCGCAGTGGTCTTAGGTAAAAAAGAATTAGGAGAATAAGTTTTATGGGAAACAATTTTATACAAATGTTAAACGCTATACCAATTAATAATTACTTGGTACTTTGCTCTATATTATTTAGCATAGGCGTATTAGGCGTGCTAATTCGCAGAAATATTATTGCTATGCTTATGTCGGTAGAATTAATGCTTAACGCCGTTAATTTACTGCTCGCCGCTTTTTCCGCTTATCGAAACGATGCTACCGGACAAGTTTTTGTTATGTTTATTATGATTGTTGCCGCTGCGGAGGTTGCCGTAGGATTAGGAATTATGGTGATGATTTACCGTAATACCTTCTCTATTGATATTGATAGTTTAAAGCGCTTAAAAGGGTAATTTTTTTATAAAAAGTCCCCTGATAAAAAGTAATAACAAATTTACGGGCTGATTTTTTAAGGTAAAAAGCACTCTATTTTTTACAATGGTTTTAGAATTAAAAAAGCCTACATTTGTTTCGTTAATCAAAATCAATAAAAAATGAGGATAAATACCCCCCCAATTTTAAGATTAACCACTTTTAATTATTTTATTTCTTTTTTCTTTATGCTCGGTATGTTTAGTCATACAGTTTATGGACGAAGCAATAATAACTGCGAAGCACAGTTAATAAAGGTGCGTAAATTAGTTAGCGTATTTATAAACAAGCAGGCTATACCTAAAGGAGCATTAGCGCAATTAATCGCAATAGCCAATGCCTGCCCATACCAAGAGGGGCCTGCGGTTTACGAAGCTCGAAGTGTACTTGCCCGATTAAGTAACCGCACGTACAGTAACCCCTGCGAAATGCCAGATCCTACTCCTATAAACAATTATCGTATTGCCGCTTTAGATAAAGATGTAACATTTATAGAAAACAAAAAATTACTAACCATTTATCCTAACCCTGCTAATGATGTGCTAAATGTTATATTAGCTAATAATGGTGAAGGTGCGATAATAACTATAAAAAATTACTTAGGGCGAACTGTATTAAATAAAGTGTGTAGCCAAAATAACGTAAAACTTAATATATCTGATTTATCTAAAGGATTATATATAGTTGATGTAGCTATAGCTGACGCACACG
>JADLER010000072.1 GCA_020846025.1 Bacteroidia bacterium
CTTTGGGTTATGAGCCCAACGAGCTACCCCTGCTCTATCCCGCAATATCTATATTTAATGAGTTATAAAACTTTATTAATTTATTGCGGTGCAAAGATATAATTTGTTTCTTTGTAAACAAATAAAAACTTCAACTATTTTACATACTCCACATAAATCAGGCTTTGTAAGCATCATAGGTTGTCCTAATGTTGGTAAATCAACCTTATTAAATGCCTTGGTAGGCGAACGTCTTAGTATCATCACATCAAAAGCACAAACCACACGCCACCGTATTATGGGTATTGTAAATGGAGATGATTATCAAATTATTTTTTCTGATACACCTGGAATCTTAAAACCAAGTTACAAGCTTCAGGAAAAGATGATGGAATTTGTTATTTCAACATTTCAAGACTCTGATGTTTTTTTATTGATTGTAGATATATATGAAGATATTGCACTTGACGAGAAGTATATCGAAAAATTAAAGAAGACTCAAGTGCCAGTTCTTTTACTCTTAAATAAAATAGATCTTGCTAGCCAAGAAATTTTAGAAAAAAAGGTAGAAGAATGGAAAATAAAACTTCCAAATGCAGAGATAATTCCTATTTCCGCTTTAAAAAATTTTAACCTTGACCATGTTTTAAAACGTATCACACAACTACTTCCAATTGGTGAAGCTTTTTACGACAAAGATACTTTAACCGATAAACCAGAGAAGTTCTTCGTGTCTGAAATTATACGTGAGAAAATATTACTACGTTATAGCCAAGAAATACCATATAGTGTAGAGGTGGTTATTAATTCGTTTAAAGAAGAAGAAAATCTTATTCGTATTCAAGCAGATATTATTGCAGAAAGAGAAAGCCAAAAAGCAATTATAATTGGGCATAAAGGCGAATCACTTAAAAAAGTAGGAACAATGGCTAGATTGGAAGCTGAGAAATTTTTTGGTAAAAAAATATTCTTAGAACTCTTTGTTAAAGTCTCTAAAGACTGGCGTAATAGCGATTCTAATCTTAAAAATTTTGGTTACCAATCATAAAAAAAACCTCAGTTATCCTGAGGTTTTTTTACTTATTTAATTTTATTCTTAATCAGCCAATAAAGCTCTAGAAACCACAATACGCTGAACCTCACTTGTACCCTCATAAATTTGAGTAATCTTCGCATCACGCATTAATCGTTCTACATGGTATTCTTTTACATAACCATATCCACCATGTATTTGAACAGCCTCAGTTGTTACCCACATTGCAGTTTCAGATGCAAATACTTTAGCCTGTGCGCTTTCTTTTTCGCAAGGTAAACCTTGGTCTTTTAACCATGCTGCACGATAAATTAATAAACGAGCTGCCTCTATACGAGTAGCCATATCTGCTAACTTAAATTGAATAGCTTGGTGTTGTGAAATTAATTTACCAAATGCTTTACGCTCTTTTGAGTAGGCTAAAGCTAATTCGTAGGCTCCGCTTGCAATACCTAAGGCTTGAGAAGCAATACCAATTCGTCCACCACCTAAAGTTTTCATAGCAAACTTAAATCCAAATCCTTCTTCACCTATGCGATTTGCTTTTGGCACTTTTACATCTGTAAACATTAAAGAGTGCGTATCGCTACCTCTAATACCCATTTTATTTTCTTTAGGCCCTACAACAAAACCTGGCATTCCTTTTTCAATAATCAAACAGTTAATCCCACGATGACCTAGTTCTGCATTGGTTTGTACCATTACCAAATATATTGAAGCTGTTCCGCCATTTGTTATCCAGTTTTTAGTTCCATTTACTAAATAATGGTCGCCTTTATCAATACCTGTGGTTCTTTGAGACGTTGCATCGCTTCCAGCCTCTGGCTCAGATAAACAAAAAGCCCCAATCACCTCGCCTTTTGCCAAAGGCACTAAATATTTTTGTTTTTGTTCTTCAGTTCCATAATGCTCTAATCCCCAACAAACTAATGAGTTATTGACACTCATCACCACACTACATGATGCATCTACCTTAGAAATTTCTTCCATGGCTAAAACGTATGAAATAGCGTCTAATCCAGCACCACCATATTTTGGGTCAACCATCATTCCTAAAAACCCTAACTCACCAAGTTTCTTAACTTGCTCAGCTGGAAATTTTTGATGTTCATCTCTTTCTATTACACCTGGCTTACAATCGTTTTGAGCAAAATCTCTAGCAGCTGCCTGAATCATTAATTGTTCTTCGGTTAATTGGAATTGCATATAATTTAATAATTAAGTGGTTAATCTTTGTTTCGTACAAAAATATAAGTTATTTCTAATTTTCAAATCAATCTTGTCGATTTGTTAAATAAATTTTTAGCTATTAAAATTTACACCTATTTTTAAAGTCATGAATTTTCCCAAATTAAATATCATTGGTGTAATGAGCGGAACTTCCCTCGATGGGATAGATTTGGCACTTGTTGAGTTTTATTTCGAAAACAATATTATAAAATTTAATCTTATTGATGCTAAAACAGTTCCTTATTCTAATTTATGGGTTGAGCAATTACAAAGCGCTTATCAAGCATCGGCACAGGAGTATTTTAAATTACACCATCAATTTGGCTTACTAATTTCTCAAGAAATAAAATCTTTCACACAACACACCTCCATTCCAATCCATTATATAGCCTCACATGGTCATACCATTTTTCATCAGCCACAACTAGGATTTACAACACAAATGGGTTGTGGCGCTACCATTGCAGCTAATACTGGTATAAGCACCATTTGTGATTTTAGGAGTGTGGATGTTGCTATGGGAGGTCAGGGTGCTCCACTGGTGCCAATTGGAGATAGAGATTTGTTTGCCGAGCATGAAGCCTGCTTAAATATTGGTGGCATTGCTAATATCTCATATACAAAACAAGAGAAAACCTCGGCATTTGATATTTGCTATGCCAATATGGTGTTAAACTTTTTATGTCATCAACTTCATTTAACGTATGACGATGGTGGAAAGATTGCTCAATCTGGCAATGTTAACGAAAAACTATTACAACAATTACTCGATATTCAAACTCATCGTCAATCGCTTGGTCGCGAATTGTTTGAAGAACAAATAGCACCAATGCTTAAGGCTAGCCCAATTTCTATAGAAGACAAATTATCTACTTGTACCGAATATACAGCCCATCAAATTGCTCAAATTCTACATTCAGAGAACCTACAATCTGTATTAATTACCGGCGGTGGCGCTTATAATCATTATCTCATTAAGCGTTTAACACAACTTTATAAAGGAAAAATCCATATTCCTGAAAAAACAATTATTGAATTTAAAGAAGCCATTATCTTTGCTTACCTTGGTTACTTAAGAGTAAATCAACTAATTAATACTTTACAATCTGTAACTTTAGCTTCTGCCAATAGTATTGGAGGCTGTATATATTTTGGCAATAATGTGTCCAAAATAAATGGATAAATCTTACAAATCATTTACATAAAACTACAACATCCATTTATTTAATTAGTTGCAACTTTGCCTAAGTTATCAAAACTAAAACTAGGCTGTTATGTACAAAGAAATAAAAGACAATAACATCACAACACTTATTGTTCCTGTAATTGGTATGAGTTGTGCTTCTTGCGCTGGAAGTGCCGAAAATATTGCTAGTCA
>JADLER010000073.1 GCA_020846025.1 Bacteroidia bacterium
GCTTTAAAAATGGGTAGTAAGTTGAGAGATAACATATTGCAGTCGCTAAAAATTAAAACACAGGTTAAAGATATTAAAAATCCTATTTAAAAACTTAAAATGCAGGAAAAAAAAGTTAAAACGTCGTAAGTAGTTTTTAAAACGCATATTAAAGAACTTATAATTCCTAATCAAAAAGTTAAAACCCCAAATAAAAAAAATAAAACTCCTATTGAAAAATTTAAAACACCTGTTGACGTATTTAAAATGGAGTTAACTCTAATTAATATTGCAAAAAAAGGTAAGGTTAATTCTTAACTAGTTTTTTTGATATTGTTTTGTCCGAGTAATAAATATTAACAATGTATAATCCATCATTAAGATATTTCATGTCAAATGTTAGTTCGTAAAGCACCGGATTAACAATTGTTTTAATATCCTTACCCATAATATCTCGTACAACGATCGACTTAGGAAGTTCAATTTGATTATTAAGAACTAATAAAAATTCTCCGTTATTAGGATTTGGATAAATATTCAAATCATAAACTTGAAGTTTAGAATTATCATTTATTGTGCGGAGAGTATTTGAGTTAGAAGTATTACTGTCATTTGAATTTGACATTCTTGCGGCCCCATAACAAGCAGGAGTTATATATAACTCATTATCAGAACCATTTGCAAAATTTATTTCTGGTAATAATTCAATTTCAGTATTTGAAGTTATAATTAAACCAGCGGAAGGGAATGTCGATACATTTTGCAAGCTTACTTTTGAATTATAATGAAAGCTTTGAGATGAATTAAATGTTACATTTTTAATATCTATTTGACCATTAAATTGTGGGCCAACGCCTACCGCATACCAAGCAGAAACTACTTGTGCTACTTCATTTGAATTAGCACCATATAAATCAGTTGCTGCCTGAATAGATGCGTATCTTGCAGCAGGAAAATCTTTTGTAGTACCGCCAATATATGAAGTCAGGGTATAATACGCGATTTTTTCGGCTTTATTTCTACCTATACCATTTACACAATATGAATGACCATTATCATTTGTACCACTACCACTTTCTGCTAATAGATAAAACCATAGGTTTAAAACTCCCATTTTAGCTTGTTTTGAACCGCTATAATAATTTCCATTATAAGTACTTGCTTGACTGTGTAGATTCGGATTAGCAAAGTTACGTGTGAAATCTACTTTTGTAAATGGATAGATGCCACCATGAATATAATCAGCTATGGAACCGCTAAATGAAAACCTAGACATCGCATAGAATTCTATCATTTCACCAAAAATATCTGCAAAACCCTCATTAATAGCACCTTCATCATTGTTTGAAGCGCCTAAATTAGCTGTGTTTGCATTTATACCATGTGAAAGTTCAGGACCAATAATGTCTAATGAAACGTCCCAACTACCATTCGTTTTTCCAATAGTTATGCCTGCTGTACCTGAAGAACCCGAAGACCATTGTGTATTTGCATTACCATTTGTCTTAATTACGATCCCGACCTCAGAACCTTGATTATCGTATGAATTTCTACCCCATACATCTGCATAATAATCTCTAGATGTTCTCAAACCCCATAAAGCAGTTGTACCTCTTCTATCTGCAGTTTGTGGCCATCCTGAATTAGTAGACCAAAAATCATTTGTTTGTTGAAATGGTGTTTCTTTAACAAATAAAGGGCTGGTACAATTATCATGTAAACGATAAGTGCAAATCAAATTACGTTTTTTATGTTCCGTGAATATAGTTTTACCACCATAAAAATATAAGGAAACATTATTACTACTGCAATTTCCATTGCAGCTTGCAGAAATAGAATTAGTTGTATTTTCTTTTAAATTAGCAGAATCATCCAAGCTATCTAAAGGATACTGAACATCATTAATGTCATTAGAAGGATGACATATCACAGATAATCCTTTTGATAATAGCAAAGAACCGTTTATAGCATCAACGTAATACGCTGAGTCGCAAAACGTGGAATCATTTTTAAAAGACATGGAAGATATTGAAATTTTATACGCATAACGATAATTGTTTTTTGCATTAAATTCTAAATTATTTAACTTAAGGATAACTAATTCCTCTTTTGGAAAATAAGTTGCTGTGGAATCGTTTTTAATTTCTTTAATTTGATTTTCCCATGTTGTATCTTGCCATTTATATAAGTCTCTATTTAAAGAAGAAATCAATTGATTTATAATATTTGGAAATGGAATTAAGCTATTTGGTGGCGGTATTTGTATGTTGTGCTCAATAAAACCATTTGCAGATATTAGTACATTGTTTTTAGATCTTGAAAAAAACAAAGCATTTTCGATAGGAATATTATAATAAAGTTGTTCATGTATAGAATGAGTTAAATCATTTTCAGATAAAAAAGAAGAACGTAACTTTAATTCAAGATTTGGATTTTGATTAGTTTTGATAAAGTTTTTAAAACCATCAACAGATATATGTGTGTTATTCTCATTAAAATAGTAATAGTGAGTTATGCTGTCAATTCTAAATTGTAAAGAGTCATTTAGCTGACCAAAAACGCTATTGATTACTAAATTTAATAGTAAGATGATTTTTATATTTTTCATAATTTAATGTCGATGATAAGATTTAAAAGAAATGTTTTACTCGGGTCATTATGGGTTTTTAAACTATATGCGCTTATGCCATTAAATCCAATATTATGACGATTTCTGTTTGTATAACTAGGTATGTCAGGATTTTGATTAGAATTTGGAATTGAATATGAATCATTTATCATGGTTTTTAAACCAATGCCAAATTCTCTATTATTTATTGTTCGACTAAATAATATTTTTATAGGACAATACAAGAAAAAATCAAGTTGAGCGTAACTCCATTTTTCAGAATGGTTGTAGTTATATGTCTCACTGTAAAATGATTTAGTGCCAAAAGTAAAAAATGGAGAATAAAGGCCTATGCCAGTGGATAAATCAAGATAATTAAATTTAAAAAGTTTGAGATGAATACCAAATTCTGCATTTATATGATAAGTCAAATAACTAGATTTTTGATTTATAATGCCAATGTTATATGAAATGTCATTCTCGATACCTAATTTTTGAAATCTTTCATTGTATAAATGGAATTCATTGACAATACCACAATGTAAATGTTTTTTCAATTTCCTATTGAAAGAAAAGCCAACACCATAACCTATGTTCTTTTGTGGTGTAATTTTCACATCTTGTAAATATCCATCACTCGATTTTGGAATATATAAATTATTGTATTGATCTGTTTTATTTATTAAACTATTTAAGAATAGAGAAATGCTAATATAAGTTCTTTTAACCTTAATTGAGTCACGTAATACATTGGCATTTGATTTTGGAATATAAATCGATAATATAATAACTAGTATTTTAAATCTATTTAGCATTTATTTATTTTTTAAAGCATCAATTTCTTTTTGTTGTTTTACCATTAAAATAGTTATTTCTTCAATTTTCTTTAAAAGAAGTTTATTCATTTCAACAATATCAACACCGTTCTCAATTACTTCTTTTTCAGAAGGTATTTCAGGTAGATGCTTATTTGCTAAATAATATTTCTCAATTTCATACAGATTAGGTAATTTATAATCATTGGCAAAAACATAATCAGCCCAATTAATTGTTTTGATATAGCAGGATTTAGCTACAATTTTACCGTCTATTGTGAGCATTGCATCGCTATGAGTACCCGTTTGAGTAGCTGGACCAATATGCGTTTTTCCTAAATGAACTATACCACCTAATGCTCCAGTATTAATATACGTATCATTTCCACAAAAATAATTCAATAATAATCCTCCCGAAGTTGTCATGTCTCCACCAATACTTGCATCAATAGAACTGCCTCCAGACCATGTTTGAAAATTAAGAAGACCACTGTTTTGAATATATTGACCAGTTATTGGATCGGCGTCAAAAATTTGTAACATACCGCCAAATTGATGATTAGCCCATGGTTGTGGAAGTGCAGCGCATGATTCTGGTATATCTAATACTTTAGAACCATAATGAAATTTTGCAGAACTGGTATTTGTGGAAGGAGTGAAACTTATACCTTTAGCCCCATCAAAAGTAAAACCCTGATCTAAACGAGTTACGCCTTTTAATCTTGATGAACCTTCTATGTTAATATCATTATCAACTTTAAAATCCCAACCTTTAACTTCTGTAATAGCACTAATTTTATCGCTTATCACAATTCCGCCACCAACATATAAATTATTTGAAATTCTTGCGTCTCCAATAACATCTAATGGAAATAACGGGTTGTTAATTCCAATACCAATTTTATTATTTAATGTATATATATTACTACCACTTTGTTGCCAAAGACTACTTACTGTTGAAGTAGGAATAACACCCCAAGTACCATTACTAAATAAAACTTGATTATTAGCCGTATTAAAATCTAATCGTGAAATTTCACCTTGACCGTTTGTCAGAACTAAACCACTTGGGGCAGAACTGTTTAAATCTAAAGATTTTATTATTAATTGCCCATTAGGTTTTATTCTTAAACCAACAATGTTATTTGATTTTAAAATCAGAGCCTCGTTATTCGTTGTTCCTATAAAATCACCATTGGTTGCAGCGTTACCATTTGCAGACCATTTTTGACCTGATTGCGCATAGTTTAGACTAGAAATGAAAATTAATAACGTCGCTGTAATAACTTGTTTTTTCATAATTTAATATTTTTGAGGTTAATACGAATATATATCTATTTTTTTAATTACCAAATTAATCTTCAATTAAGTGATTGTTAACCTAAATTAGATTGGTGATTGCAAATAAAAAGCCGCACGCCGTCAGGTTGTGAAAAAACTAGCGATTTAAATTATTACTGAGAAAATCGGTTTGTAAAAAAATAGTAGGCTTGCATAATTACGTTATAACGATAGCATTTTTTTAAGCTGCCATTTTTGTTTCAAA
>JADLER010000074.1 GCA_020846025.1 Bacteroidia bacterium
TCTGGTTCATGTGGGGCTTTAACTAGTTTATTCTGTGTTAATAATAATCCGTTTGCTGGGGGCGTTGAAACTACTCATTTATCTGGTTTAACCATTGGTAATACTTATTATATAAGAGTGTTTGACTATTTTAGTTCTAATGCTGCTACCACAACCTTTTCATTATGTTTATTTGATACATCTCCCCCCGCTAATGATGAATGTTCTGGAGCACTTAACGTAATTTCAGCTACATCATGTAGTAGCAATACACTTGCTGGCAATAGTTTATTTGCAACTCAGAGTACAAGTTATAGCCCTTGTGCAGGTAATAATTTAGACGATGTTTGGTATAAATTTACTGCCGTAGGTACTACTCAAACTTTAAGTGTGGTACCTGATAATTCTAATGATATTGTGGTAGAGGTAATGAGTGGCGCATGTTCAAACTTAACCAGCATACAATGTATAGATGGCGTAGGAACCGGAGGCGCCGAAAGTTTTGTGTTTGGTACATTAATCTCCGGGAATAATTATTACTTTAGAATCCATCAATATAATTATTCTCCTTCTGCTATCCCTAATTTCACTGTCTGTTTACAAAATAGTTTTGTGGCAACTCCTAGTAATGATAATTGTAGTAATGCTCAAACTCTTACAGTAACCAGTATTTGTACTCAAACGCCCACAGCTGGAAACACATTAAACGCTACTCAATATTTACCAGCTTGTGTAGGTAATGCTAATGATGATGTGTGGTACAAATTTGTAGCAACGAGTACTGATATAAAAACCTTGGTGCGTTCTAATGGAAATATGGATGCTGTTATTGAATTATATGATGGCAATTGTACCTCTCTTACTTCGCTAATGTGTGCGGACAATACAAGTAACGATACTCTAGAAACTCTTATAGCCAATAATCTTACCATAGGACAAACTTATTATCTAAGAGTATATGATTACACCTCCGACCCTGGTTATCCTTTTACCATTACTGTAATAACCAACGAGGTTAATTTAAATAGTTCAAACGATCTTATTTGTTTGGGTTCATCTGCAACATTATCAGGAACTGGAGCTACCTCTTTTACATGGAGCACTGGCGCAACTAGCCCTACGGTAATAGTTACGCCAACAATTACTAGTACTTATAGTGTAGCTATAACCACCACTAGTAATTGTACTTATGTTGATTCTGTCATTATTACCGTATCTACTCCTGTTACACCCGACATCTGTATTGTAACAGCAGATACAGCTGGTGCCTATAACGAAATTTATTGGGAAAAAATTTATGTAAATGTAGATAGTTTCATTGTGTATCGTGAAGTTTCAACGGGAACATTTCAAAGAATTGGTGCTGTTGATAAAGATGCTTATAGCATGTACACAGACACCAATAGAAGTATTGGTTCCTTTAATGGCGATCCTAATCTAAATAGTTATAAATATAAATTACAAATCCGAGACACCTGTGGAAACTATGGGGGTTTGAGTTTATGGCATCAAACTGTTCACATGCAAGATTTACATAATGGCACTTTTAATTGGAATTATTATGGTATCGAAACCTTACCCGACCCCGTAACGGATTATGAATTTAGAAGGGTTGATGTAGCCGCTAGTACCGAAACTCTTATTTCAAGTGGAATTATGAATACAGATGTTGATCCTTTATATGCAAGCTACTCAGGTAACACTAATATCAAATGGGTAGTAGATGGATTAGGATTTAATTGTAACCCTTCCTTTAGATTTTCTCCTACAAGTCCGATGGCTCAAAAAGTTAAAACAAAAAGTAATCAAGCCAATGAATTTATTACTACTAAAACGCATGATTTATTAAAAGCTTCACAAGTAAAGATGTATCCAAATCCTGCAAAAGAAAAAGTTGTGGTTAATTTAGAAACTATATCAACTAATGATGTAAAAATATCTATTGAATCCGTATTAGGACAAACCTTAATTGATGTGAATGCGCAACACAGTAGTGTGGAAATAAACACCTCACAATTAGCTAGCGGTATTTATTTTGTAACTATAAAACAAAAAAATAAAATATTGGTTTCTAAAAAACTGGTGATTGAATAAGACTTTGTTTTAGAGAATATTCCAATCATTCTACCTAAAGTAAAAAAGAGCAACATGGTTGCTCTTTTTTTATTATATTCGAAATTCCATTTTATCTGCTTGAAAGCATATATCATATATTTTTTATTGTGTTTGAGCCTAACTGTAGTGGCTCAAAAGGGCGAATATTTTGTAAAAAATTATTCACCAAAAGATTATAACTCAGGTGCTAATAATTCAGCCGTTTGTCAAGATAAAGATGGCAACATCTTAGTAGCTAACTCAAATGGAATATTAATCTATGATGGCTTTAACTGGTCGTTAAGCACTTCCAGATACGAATCTTATGTGTATTCTCTTTATAAATCTTCAAATCAAACCATTTATTACGCCATAGGCGAAGGAGAAACCTTGGACTTTGGAATATTTGAACAAAACACAAATGGAAAATACCTTTACTATAGTTTAAAAAACGAATCAGGCTCAAATGAAATGCCATTTGATCCCATTCGTCAAATTATTGAATGTAATAATGCAATATATTTTATTGCTACTGATAAAATTATTGAATATAAAAACAAGAAGCTTAAATCATATTCTCCCATCAACTCTTTCAACTCTCGAGCATTTAAAATGGGAAATCATTTATTTGTACCCGATATAGATAACCAAGTTTTTGTAATAGATGGGGGCACATTAAAACCCGTGAAAAATTCACAGTATGCTGCTGAAAACAAAGCGTTTTTCAATTATCAAATTAATGATACAACTTATGCTTTGGGTTATAGAAATATTGGAATTGTTATAGCCACCTATAATGCTAAAGAACCAACACATACTCAATTTAATAAATTAAATGTAGCCTGTGATTATGAATTAATTGAAAGTGAAATAAATAATGGCACTGCTTTAAGCAATGGTTATTTTGTGGTTACAACCAATAAAAGTGGAGCAATTATTTTAAATAAACAATTGCAAATTACAAAACACTTAACCACAAAAGCTGGTTTATTTGAAAACAATATAAAATCAGCTTTTGAAGATCAAAATGGAAACTTGTGGCTTGCTAATTATTACGGTGTTTCGTATGTAGAAATAAACACACCTTTATTAAAATATGGTAGAGAAAATGGAATTACTGGATCTGTACAAGCCGCCTGTTATTACAACAAACAATTATATATAGGAACTGATAAAGGATTATTTGTATATGATACCATTACAAATGGATTTATTAACGTGCTAGGTTTTAATAAACAAACATGGTATTTATTAAGCTTCAAAGAGCATTTATTAGTTTGTACTACTAAAGGTATCTATACTTTTAATGGAAAAAACATTGACCAATCAACAGAAGATCAAACTAGATATCTGCAAAATGACCCTTTTCAACCCAATATCATTTATGCATCAACCGATAATGGGTTTAATATATATGAGATTAAAGATCTAAAATTTATCCTTCAAAAAGAATATAATTTAGGACACGAAGTAAAGAATATTTCCTACGACTATAATCAAAATATATATTTTAGTACCGAGTTAAATGGAATTTATTACTTAAACAGCAAAAAAGCCTATACTTTAGACTCTATAAAAAGTGAACAAGGCTTGCCAAACGATAAATGGGAGAACTATGTATTTAACTATAAAAACAAATTATTAATTGGAACAGAAGCTGGTATTTACTCTGTATCAGAAGATAAACACAATCGATTGTTTTGTAAGAAAGATCCAACATTCTATAGCCTAACTAAGAAATCAGAGATATTTAGAGCTGTTGCCTTAGGTGGCGATTTGTTGTGTTCAAAAAACGAAAAGGCTTCAGATTATGATAAATACGAAACTAAATATGTTTATTATAAAGAAACATCTAACAACAACATCATTGAAGATAATAGAGGGATAAGAAAATTAAAAGATGTAAAGCCAAATTTAATTAATTATGATACTTCATTTAAGACCATATTGATTTCGGCCGACGAAGGTTTATTCTTATTGCATCAAAACTATGTTATGCAAAACAAAAAATACCACCTTAATCTTAATTTATTGACAAATAAGAAATCCGACACACTATTGTTAAATACAAGTTCGGAAGAACCATTAACTACATTAAACATAGAAGTGCCTTATGAAGATAATAATCTTCTGTTTCGTTTTGGATATACCTGTTTTGAATTTCCAGAGATAACAGATTTTAGTTATTACTTAGAAGGGAAAGATGTAGATTATGGGAAATGGGGAAAAAAATCAGAGATAGAATTTAACAATCTATTTGAAGGAAAATATATTTTACATGTAAAAACAAAAAACGAAATTTCTAATCAAACACTAGAGATGCACATTCCTTTCACCATTATTGCGCCTTGGTACAGGAGTATAGTTGCCTATGTGGTTTATGCTATTATTATTATCTTGATTTTATATATCATTGTTAAGCTAAATACTAAACGTCTTATAGCACAAAACATAAAACTAGAAGAAATTATTAAACAACGAACAGCAACCATTGAGGAACAGGTTCATCTTTTAGAACACCAGAAAAAAGAAATAACCGATAGTATTAACTATGCAAAAGGAATTCAAGCTTCTATATTACCTGATATTTCAAGTATTATATCATCATGGCATGATTTGTTTGTATTCTTTCAACCAAAAGACATCGTAAGTGGAGATTTTTATTGGTATAAAAAAATTTCAGACGATGAATTCTTAATTGCTTGTGCAGATTGTACAGGTCATGGTGTGCCTGGTGGATTCATGAGCATGATTTGTTCTGATAAATTACACGATGCTGCAAAAAACAGTAAAGAACCCGCACAAATATTATTTGACACAAACAATGGTGTAAAAACTACACTAAAACAAGAAATAATTATAGAAGGGAAAAGTAAAGATGGAATGGAGGTGTGTTTACTATATGTAAACATCCAAACACAAGAAGTTAAATTTAGCGGTGCTAATCGAATATTATGGATTATTGATGGAGACACTAAAGAGTTGAAGGAAATAAAACCAACTAAAGCCAGTATTGCAAGTTTCACCGAATTTAATTTTGAGTACGAACAGCATCACTTTAAACTCAAAAAAGGCGATATGATATATACCACTACCGATGGTTTCCCTGACCAATTTGGTGGAGTAGATGGAAGAAAATACATGAGTAAGAATATGAAAAAATTTATTGTTTCAATTTGTAACAAGCCTATGCAAGAACAAGCTGAATTAATAAAAAGCGAAATCAATAATTGGATGCAATCAGTAGAACAAGTTGATGACTTATTAGTAATTGGTATTAGATTATAGCAATTGGTATTTCTAATAGAAATAATAAAATTAAAATTCCGCCTACTATTATTCGATACCAACCAAAAGCTTTAAATCCATTTTTACTTAAATAGCCAATAAACGACTTAATGGCAATTAATGCTACAATAAATGCAATTACGTTTCCAAACAATAATATACCTATCTCCTCTGATTGAATAGTAATACCTTCTTTATAAAAATCAAGTAATTTTTTTGCCGTAGCGGCAAACATAGTGGGTACAGCTAAAAAGAAAGAAAATTCTGCTGCGTTTTTTCGTGTTAATTTCTGGGTCATTCCTCCAATAATAGTACTGGCACTTCTACTCATGCCTGGCCACATTGCTAAACACTGAAACAACCCTATTTTAAGTGCAATTGGATAGGTTATGTCTTTTTCTTCATCAAAATTATTAGTGATAAACCATTTATCTACAAAAATTAAAACTATCCCACCTAAAAATAAAGCTACTGCTACACCCATTAAATTTTCTAGAGCAGCATCTATATAATCACTTAACAATACACCAAATATAGCAGCAGGAATAAACGCAATGAGTAACTTAAAATAAAAATCAATGGATTTAAAAAAACGCTTAAAATACAGTACAACTACAGATAAAATAGCACCTAATTGAATAGCAATGGTAAACAATTTTACAAAAGGTGTAGGTTCTACCCCAAATAAAGCTGTTGTAATCATCATGTGACCAGTAGAGGAAATTGGTAAAAACTCCGTTAATCCTTCTACAACAGCAATGATAAAAGCTTCAAAATAGGTCATAATTTATGAAATCAATAAAACAAAAAGCAATTATTTTATTATGCTTCGGTGTTTTTGTTTTTAGGGCGCCACATAATAGCAAAAATTATAGCAACAAACCCAAGCAAACATAGCATAGGTGCAATAGTAATGCGCTGAGTATCAAAAATAGCTGGATTAAAAACATTTGGATCTTCACTACCTCCCCCAATCATAAGTAAATAGCCTAATACAATAAGCACAAATCCTCCAATGAGTATCTGATAATTTTGTTTTCCAAACGTAGTTTTCATAACCTTATAATTAAGTGAACAAATCTATTAAAAATCTTTGTTTTATGCTATCTAATGCCACAAAATAGCGTGTTTTTCGTTAATTTTTCGTAATATTGCTATTCTATTATAACACATTTTATGGCCAAAGTAGCATTAATTACAGGAGTAACTGGGCAAGATGGCGCCTATTTATCAGAATTACTATTAAGTAAAGGATATATTGTACATGGTGTAAAGCGTCGAAGCTCATTATTTAACACGGATAGAATCGACCACTTATACCAAGACCAACACGAAAAGCATGTAAATTTTAAATTGCATTATGGTGATTTAACTGATAGTACCAATTTAATAAGAATTGTACAAGAAACTCAACCAGATGAAATATATAATTTAGCGGCCATGTCGCATGTAAAGGTGAGTTTCGATACACCCGAATACACTGCTAATGCCGATGGAATAGGTACTTTAAGAATTTTAGAAGCCATTCGTATTTTAGGACTTGAAAAGAAAACACGTTTCTATCAAGCTTCAACTTCCGAATTATATGGCTTAGTTCAAGAAATCCCTCAAAAAGAAACTACTCCATTTTACCCTCGTAGTCCTTATGGTGTTGCAAAACTTTATGGTTTTTGGATTACTAAAAACTATCGTGAGTCTTATGGCATGTATGCTTGTAATGGTATATTGTTTAACCATGAAAGCCCGCTTCGAGGTGAAACCTTTGTAACACGCAAAATCACTCGTGCTGTTGCTAAAATTAGTTTAGGGCTTCAGGACAAATTATTTATGGGAAATATTGATTCTGAACGCGACTGGGGTCATGCAAAAGATTATGTAGAAGGTATGTGGCGCATGTTACAACAAGAAACAGCGGATGATTTTGTATTAGCTACTGGTATTAAAATTACTGTACGAGATTTTATTAATATGGCTTTTGCGGAAGTTGGTATTACTTTAAAATGGGAAGGTAAAGCCGAACAAGAAAAAGGTATTGATGCTGCAAGTGGAAAAGTTTTAGTAGAAATTGACCCAAAGTATTATCGTCCTGCCGAAGTTGATTTACTAGTTGGTGACTCTACAAAAGCTCGCACTAAATTAGGCTGGAAACCAACCTACACAGTACAAGCCTTGTGTAAAGAAATGGTTGCTGCCGACTTAGAACTATTTAAAAAAGATAAATATTTGTTAGAAGGTGGACACAAAATTTTAAATTATAAAGAGTAATTTTTAAATCATTACACATTGATTGTTTTGATAAAATAAATCATATTCATGAATTTAGATTCTAAAATATACATAGCTGGTCATCGTGGAATGGTAGGCTCAGCTATTATGCGTAATTTACAAAGCAAAGGCTACAATAATATTGTAACTCGCTCATCTAAGGAGTTAGATTTACGTAATCAACAAGCGGTAAAACAATTTTTCGAATCCGAGAAACCAGAATATGTTTTTTTAGCTGCCGCAAAAGTGGGAGGCATACAAGCTAATAACATTTATAGAGCTGATTTTATTTATGAGAACTTGATGATACAAAATAATGTGATTCATCAATCATATTTATCGGGTGTAAAAAAATTAATGTTCTTAGGTAGCTCTTGTATTTATCCTAAAATGGCTCCTCAGCCTTTAAAAGAGGAATACCTTTTAACAGGTTTACTTGAGGAAACCAACGAGCCTTATGCTATTGCTAAGATAGCAGGTATTAAGATGTGTGAGAGTTACAAAAGACAATACGGGTGTAATTTTATATCGGTAATGCCTACAAATATGTACGGCCCTAATGATAATTACAATCTTAATAACTCACATGTATTACCTGCATTAATTAGAAAATTCCACGATGCAAAAGAGCAAAACTTACCTAGTGTAGAAATGTGGGGAACTGGAACACCAATGCGTGAATTTTTACATGCCGATGATTTAGGTGACGCTTGTGTTTTTTTAATGAATCATTACGATGGCGAACAATTTGTAAATATTGGTTCAGGAACCGATTTAACCATAAAAGATTTAGCATTATTAATTAAGGACATTGTTGGATTTAAAGGAGAAATTACTCACGATTTATCAAAACCTGATGGAACACCTCGTAAATTAATGGATGTGTCTTACTTACACTCCTTGGGCTGGAAACATAAAATTGAACTACGAGAAGGTATTACACAAGTTTACGAAGACTTTAAAAAGAAAGAAGGCGTAAAAGTATGGTAACTGGTTTAAAACAGTGGACTAGAGCAAAAAGTCGAAAGCAAATTTTACTTTTTACTTTTTTTGCTATTCTTTTGCCACAGTTTTATTTTGCACAGTTTTATAATTTACCTAACGATTATATTTTTGGCATCTCCACTCAAAAACAACTTGCTAAAATAGATACGCTTGAACAAACCCATAGTGCAATACAACCCTACATCTCTTTTTATAGTAAACAATACGAATTTATTGCCGATAGTACCAAACTTTTTAAATATGTAGCCGATGACCCAGCCATAAATAAAATTTTCTTTGATCACCTCATTCATCTAAAATCAAAAAATAATAAATATGAGTTTAAAGTTAATCCTCTTTTAAATTTTGAATTTGGTAGAGCCTATTACGACACAACTTCAATTTATACAAAAACCTCAACAAACACCAGAGGATTTATTGCAAGCGGAGCAATAGGCAAAGATTTTTATTTTGAAACCATGTTTGCCGAAAATCAAAGTGTTTTTCCTGCTTATGTTGCTTTGTACAGCAAACAAACTAAAATAATACCTGGTCAAGGACGTTATAAAGCATTTAAAACAACAGGTTATGATTATGCTTTCACTTCAGGATTTATTTCATATCAGCCCATTAAACAAGTCAATATTCAGATAGGACATGGAAAACAAAAAATTGGAAATGGCTATCGCTCATTATTATTAAGCGATAATGCTTTTAATTATCCTTATTTAAGAATTACCTCACAATGGTTAAAGGGTAAATTACAATACTCTAACATTTATGCTGTATTTATGAACTTAACTACTGGTGGCGCACCTACGCCACCATACACAGAACCTCTTTTTCAAAAGAAAGCCGCTTCGTTTCAGTTTTTAAGTTTTAATGCTACTAAACGATTCAACATTGGTTTATTTCAGGGTATGATATGGTCTGCAGCTGATAGTCTTAATAGACAACACCTAGATTGGCAATATTTTAATCCGGTTATCTTTTCAAATATCGGATTTTACGGACTTAACAATAAAAACAATATCCTCATCGGTGCAACTACTAATTTTAAAATCAGCAGTCAACTTTCTGTTTATGCTCAGTTTATGGGTGATGATTTTAGTAACACATTAACTTTGGGTAATACCTTTGGATACCAAGCAGGCATAAAATACTTTGATGCGTTTAATTTAAAAAACTTAATGCTACAAGTTGAATATAATGATGTGACTGAGGGCTCATACAATAACCCATTAACAGCATACAGTAATCAAAGCTATTCTCATTACAATCAAAATATTGCTTATACACCCGGGTATGGAAAAGAGTTGGTTGCTATAGCTGATTACAAATTTAAAAGAGCATTCGTAAATGTTAAATATAACATGCAATGGCTAACATTAAATAAATTTGAATTTTACAATAATTCCATTTTCAGAACACAAATTGGCTATACCATTAACACGGCATATAATTTTAATATATCTTTGGGATACAATTACAGGCAACAACAATTTCCAGATTTTAAATTATCAAATAATACAACCAGTTTTTATACCATTAGTCTTAAATCAAATTTATATAACACATATTACGATTTTTAAAAACCTATTATGATAGTTTTAATTTTAGTATTTATCACTGCGTTTTCTGTCGTTTTGTATTCGACACCGGCACTTATAAAAGTAGCCATCTTAAAGCGTTTAATTGATGTGCCTACAGAAGAGCGCAAGATTCATAAACGTGCTGTACCTACCATTGGAGGTATTATTATTTATGCGGCTACCCTCTTCTCATTTTCTTTATGGTATAATATTGATGAGATACACGAATTCGACCAAATTTATGAATCAGTAAAAGATTTTAAAATATTAGTAGCTACTAGTTTGGTGTTATTTTTTGTTGGTGTAAAAGATGATATTATAGGAACATCTCCAGTAAAAAAATTATTTGCCAATATTCTTGTAGCACTCATTTTAGTTTTAATGGGCGATATTAGAATTACTGGATTACATAATGTATTTGGAGTAACAGATATTCCACATTGGGGCAGCATCTTTCTCTCTTTATTTACTTATATAGTAGTTGTAAACGCCATGAACTTGATTGATGGTGTTGATGGATTAGCTGCAGGTATTGGTTTTATTGCGGCTACAGTATTTGGTACTTGGTTTGTGTTTGCACATGAATACACTATGGCCTCTTTAGCATTTGCATTGTCAGGTGCATTGTTAGGTTTTTTAGTATTTAATTTTTCTCCGGCAAAAATTTTTATGGGCGATAGTGGCTCATTAATCATTGGCATGCTTATTTGTGTATTAAGCATTAAATTGATTGAATATCCACTCACTCGATTAGATAGTTTTTGGATTCATGTTTCTAAACCTATAATTGTTATTGCAGCTTTAATTTATCCTTTAACCGATACCTTGCGCGTGTTTATCATTAGGTCAATAAAAGGACGCTCGCCATTTTCAGCCGATAGAAGTCATCTTCATCATCGCTTAATTGATTGCGGTTATTCTCATGCTAAAACCGTTATTATTATATACATTTTTAGTATTATCACGGTTGGTGTTTCTTTAATTAGTTTTTATCTTAATGCTAGTTTATCATTATTAATGGTTTTAGCTTGTAGTGGATTATTTGTGTTATTTGTAAATACTTCGTATAAATTCTCAAAGAAACGTCAAGTTAAAAACGCTTAATGTTAAGTTCTTTTCTTAATAAAATATGTATTTGCGTATGGCTGTTGTGTGTAACTAGTTTGGTTCACGCACAAGACAATCCACAAGCACAAAACACATTTATAGATTTAGAAACTCAACAAGCCATCGATTATATTGACATTAAAAACCCAGAACTCGAATTTCATTCTGCTTTTAAACCCTATGTGAGTTCAACGCTTACTAATTTTTCAGATACAACTATTCCGTATATTCATTTTCCAATTAAAAATTTTTTTCTAGGCAAATCATTTAATGAGGGGCCAAACAAAAGATTACAATATAATTTACAAACGCTTCCAATTATTGATTTACAAGCTGGTTACGATTTATTAAATTCTAAATTTTTATCCGAAACGTCTGGAGGTGCTTTTGCTAAACTTAATATTAATAATGATTTTAGCTTTGCTTTAACTGCCATTGGTGGAAGGGTTTCGTATCCAACATTCATTGATACCATTGTTCAAACAACTGGTGTTATTCCTGGTTATGGCAGAGCGTATAAAAATAATGACGGCAGTTATAATTATACTAATCTATCAGGTTATATTTCGTATAGCCCCAACAAAGTATTTAATTTTCAGTTAGGAAAAGACAAACATTTTATCGGTGATGGTTATCGTTCTTTATTATTATCCGATGTTGCTAATAACAATCCATATTTTGGAATAAATGTAAACGTGTGGCGTATTCAATACAATGTATGGTACTCATGGTTACAAGATTTTTCTAGATATGATGGCTCTCAGAAAAGTTTACAAAACAAATACGGAACGTTTCATTATTTAAGTTTCAACGCTTTAAAAAATTTGAATATTTCTTTTTTTGAAAATATTGTTTGGCAAGGCACAGATACAAACAGAGTAAGAACATTTGAGGTAAATTATATGAATCCAATTATATTTTATCGCCCTCAAGAATATTCAGTGGGTTCGCCCGATAACTCAATGATGGGTTTAACCATCTCTACTAAACTATTTAATACCTTAAAATTATATGCACAAGGTGTAGCTGATGAATTTTATTGGCAACAAATTAAAAAACGCAATGGTTGGTGGGCCAATAAACAAGGTTGGCAATTAGGAGCAAAGTATATAGATGCCTTTCGTATCAAAGGTCTTTCCATTCAATTCGAATACAATCAAGTTCGACCATACACATACACACACGGTAGTGTACAACAAAATTATAGTCATTATGCTCAACCATTAGCTCATCCATTTGGTGCAAATTTTAAAGAGTATTTAGGCTTCATTACTTATCGTCGTGAGCGATGGGGTATCAGTTTTCAAGGATTATATGCCATTATTGGTAAAGATGCCTTTGGATCAAACTTAGGACAAAATATATTTTTAAGCTATACTACCCGACCTTACGATTACGGACATAAAACCACTCAAGGCAACAAAACAAAACTGATGCAAAGCGATATTAAATTAACGTATTACCTAATCCCTCAAATGAACTTAAGACTAGAGTTAGGTTACATACAACGTAGCGTTACCGACCAACTTAATTACCAATTACAATTACCATATATTTATTTAGGCGTTAAATCTAATCTCTCAAATTTTTATAGAGATTATTAATTCTTTTGCCTATAATTGCGCTTATATCTTATCTTTGTGCTTCATTTTATGAGTTATGGAGTATCATTTTAAAGAGATAGAAAAAACTTGGCAAGCATATTGGGCCAATCAAAAAACATTTGCTGCAAAAGATGGTGGAGATAAACCTAAGTATTATGTATTGGATATGTTTCCGTATCCATCTGGTGCTGGTTTACACGTTGGGCATCCTTTAGGTTATATAGCCTCTGATATTGTTGCTCGTTACAAACGACACAAAGGATTTAATGTATTGCATCCAATGGGTTATGATAGTTTTGGTTTGCCAGCCGAACAATATGCTATACAAACAGGGCAACATCCTAAAATAACTACCGAACAAAATATTGCTCGCTACCGCGAGCAAATGGATAAAATTGGTTTCTCTTTTGATTGGGACAGAGAAGTTAGAACATCTGATCCAGAATATTACAAATGGACTCAATGGATTTTTATTCAATTATTTAATTCGTGGTATAATAAACAAACTAATAAGGCCGAATCTATTGATACGCTCATTCATATTTTTGAAACTAAAGGCTTTGATTGTAAACTAGACGATACATTAACTGGTGATATTGAACATGATTTACCAGCTTTTACAGCTGAGGGGTGGAAACAATTTAGTGAAAAACAAAAAAGCGATATCTTAATGAACTTTCGCTTAGCCTACTTAGGAGAAGCTTTTGTTAATTGGTGCCCAATATTAGGAACTGTATTAGCAAATGATGAAGTAAAAGATGGTGTGAGTGAACGTGGTGGTCATCCCGTAGAACGTAAATTGATGAAACAATGGAGCATGAGAATTACAGCTTATGCACAACGTTTATTAGACGATTTAAATAAAATTGATTGGACAGAAAGTTTAAAAGAAGCACAACGTAATTGGATTGGCAAAAGCGAAGGATGTAGTCTTAAATTTAAAATACAAAACTCTACTGAAACCATTGAAGTATTTACAACCCGACCTGATACAATATTTGGTGTTTCGTTTGTAACAATTGCTCCAGAACATGAATTAGTAGATAAAATAACTACTGCTCAACAAAAAAAATTAGTTGATGATTATGTAACAAAAGCTAAAAACAGAAGCGAGAGAGAACGACAAGCAGATGTTACAAAAATTACAGGTGTATTTACGGGTGCTTATGTGTTACATCCTTTTACTGGTAAACAAATTCCAGTGTGGGTTGGCGATTATGTATTGGCGGGTTATGGAACTGGCGCAGTAATGGCCGTTCCTGCACATGATGAAAGAGATTATCGTTTTGCTAAACATTTTTCATTACCAATCACTCAAGTTATTGAGCCAAGCGTTTCACACGATTTTGAAAAAGATGCTTGGGGCGAAAAAGATGGCGTGTTAATTAATTCCGATTTCTTAAACACACTGCCTGTAAAACAAGCTATAAAGCGTGCCATCGAAGAAATTGAGAACAGAGGATTTGGAAAAGGTAAAATAAATTACCGTTTGCGTGATGCAGTATTTGGACGACAAAGATATTGGGGTGAACCAATTCCTGTATATTACAAGAATGATATTCCTTATGTTTTAAATGAAACCGAATTGCCTTTAATATTACCCGAAGTAGATAAATACTTGCCGACAGAAGATGGTGAACCACCATTAGCAAGAGCCAGTTCATTTAAAAAAGATGGTGAGTTTAATTACGAGTTTTCTACTATGCCAGGATGGGCTGGTAGTTCGTGGTATTTTTTAAGATACATGGATCCTAAAAACACCAAACAATTTGTAGATAAAGAACTAGCAAATTATTGGCAAAATATTGATTTATATATTGGTGGTAGCGAACATGCTACTGGGCATTTACTATATGTACGCTTTTGGACAAAATTTTTAAAAGATAGAGGCTACATTCCAGTGGATGAACCTGCCAATAAATTAATAAATCAAGGTATGATACAAGGCAGAAGCAATGTTGTGTATAAGGTTATTGGAGTCTGGGGCGGAAGTAATCTTACTGAAGAAGAATCAGAAGAAATAAGTAACGTTATTTGGAAACTACCTGAATTATTTATTTCAAAAGGTCATTACGATGTGATTACTAAACACAATAACTTAGTTGAATCTAATGCCCCAATAGATGAAGAGTTGCGTAACAAATACAATTATATATCAAATGAAATAGTAAAAAAACAAGTAGAATATTATAAATCGGCTAAAAGTAAAATACCAAAGGGTGATTTTTGGTTCAGTCTAGGCATAAATTCTTTAGTAACACAAAATGTAGATGTTAACATTGTTCAAAATGATATCCTAACCATTGAGGCGTTTAGAAAATGGAGAAAATATTATGAAAATGCTGAATTTATTTTAGAAGATGGGAAATATATCTGTGGAGTAATAGATAACGAAAAAATGTCTAAATCAAAATACAATGTTGTTACTCCCGATTCTATTTGTGAAAAATTTGGAGCTGATACCTTGCGCTTATATGAAATGTTTTTAGGACCATTAGAACAAAGTAAACCTTGGAACACAAATGGTATAACGGGCGTACACGGATTCTTAAAAAAATTATGGCGCTTGTTTTATCAAACTGGAAGTTTTAATGTATCTGATGAGGCAGCTACTAAAGCCGAGTTAAAAGTTTTACATAAAACCATTAAAAAAGTAATTGAAGATATAGAACGTTTTTCATTCAACACCTCAGTAAGTACATTTATGATTTGTGTTAATGAGCTTTCTGATTTGAAATGTAATAAGCGTAACATCTTGGAGCCGCTATTAATCTGTTTATCGCCTTATGCACCACATATAGCCGAAGAACTTTGGAAACAATTAGGTCATACAAACACCATTACTTTTGAACCTTTTCCTGAGTGCAATGAGTCTTACTTGGTTGATGATTCGTTTAGCTATCCCATTTCATTTAATGGAAAAACACGTTTTAATTTAGAATTAGCAGCTACATTAAGTCCACACGAAATTGAAGCTTTAGTGTTGGCACACGAAAACACTATTAAATACCTCGACGGAAAGCCAATTAAGAAAGTAATTGTAGTGCCTAAAAAAATTGTGAATGTGGTACTTTAATATTTTTAGAGAAATTATTTTTTTATCGAAATTTTAATTACTTTCATAGTGTAAAAATGCTTTTTGATAGGTTTATAAATCTAGGTATAGATAGCCAAACGGAATTCTATCTTCGGAGAGAAGCTAAGATTATTAACCTGTTTTCTTATCTGTGTTTGGCTGGATTGTTTGTGGGCATTTCTACCAATTTTTTTATAAGTGGCGATTATGCTTTAAGCTCTGTTACTTTTTTAACCATTGCTTCTCTATTATGTTTATTACTTAACTATAAGCATTACTATAACCTTGCTACTTATTTTTTTGTTATCTCTATTAATCTTGAGTTATTTATTTTATGTCAGCAATATATTCATACGGCTGGCTGTTACTTATATTATTTTCCTGTTATATTTTGTATAGTATCAATTCATAATCCCAAATTACCAAAGTCACGTACGATTATTTTCTTATTTATTACCTTATTAAGTTTCATTTTAATCTGGTTTGTGAATATTCCAAGTCTTAGAATAGCAAACATAACTAAAAATGATAATGCTATTTTATTAATTTATAATAGCTTTCTATCTTTTATAATTACTATTGTTTTAGTTTATATTATAGTAAAACTCATTAACAAACAAACCAAGGAATCAGATGAGTTATTGCAAAAGGAGCAAGAAGCACAGCAAAAAAATACCCAAGCTCTAAAAGAAAAAGAAGTATTATTAGCCGAAATACAACATCGAGTTAAAAATAATTTAGCGATTATTACAGGTTTGTTAAGCCTTCAATCAGAGAAAGCTCCATGCGAGGAATCTAAACAGCTTATGATTGAATCAAGAAATAGAGTGATGAGTATTTCTATGGTACACGACCGATTATATAGAAAGAGTGATTTATCTAAAATTGATTTAAAATTATACATCTCTGAACTCTCTAAAGAACTTATAAAAAGTTTCTCTAAAAACTCATTACCCATTCAAATACAAGAAGATATTGAAGCACTTGAATTTGAATTAACCAAAGCGGTACCAATAGGTTTAATTGTTAATGAAGCAATTACGAACTCCCTGAAACATGCTTTTACGGATGCTTCTGTATCGCCCACTATTTATATAAAATTAAGACTTGTATTTGATAAGATACATCTTTGTATTGCTGATAACGGCAAAGGTTTCCAAAATATAGAAAACAAATTAGATACATCTTTAGGGCTTTCGCTTATTGAATCTTTAGCCGACCAAATAGACGCAACCGTTTCATTTAGAAATGAAATTGGTGCATGCGTTAGTTTAGTATTTCACATCAACTAATGTTTTATAAACTTCGTTGATATTGTATTCTCAGGATCTTCTATTGAAATAAAATATAATCCTGATTCATAATTACTAATGTCCAATTTAAAAGAATCGGTGTCTGATTTAGCCGAGTAAATAACCTTTCCCAATACATTGGTAATAGTTACTTTACTATTTTCCTTAATATTCGATAAATTCGAGAATAACTTAACATTCAAGATGTCATTTGTTGGATTCGGAAAAACCTTTACCGTACGAGTAGTTTTATTCTCGTGAATAGAAGTAACCTGATTAGCAATTTTGTATATAGTTCCTTTCCCAAAAGTTCCTCCAAGTGTAGTCATCCCATATAAATCACCACCTACTAAAATTAATGATCCATTCGGATTCTGACCATTTGTACCATTAAAGTCTGCTAATTTACTGAATGAAGTGCCATCATTCTTAACTTTAAATACACAGCCCTTACTATTTGCTCCGCCCTCATTAGTAACGCCATATAAATAAGTTCCATCTGTAATTAATGAATTTTGTGCAAAAGTATTATAGTTATTTAAGCTCCCATTTACCCCTTTAAATTTAACTATCGTGTCAAATCCAGTGCCATCATGTTTTATCTTATAAACACAATTTACCGCCATACCATAAAAATTAGTTCCATCACTTAAAAGCGAACCATGAGGATTTGAATAAGACAATGTATTATAAAATTCAAAAACATTATTATAATCGGTGCCATCTGTTTTAATTTTAAAAATAGTTCCCCAATTATTAGAACCTCCGCCTTCTGTTACTCCATATAAATAGGTGCTATCAGTTATCAATGTGCCAAGTGGATATTGACCATTTGGAAAACTAAAGTCAAACAAATTAGTATAATTATTTCCATCTGTGTCTATCTTAAAAACAACATCTTTACTTCCGGTCATACCATATAAAGTTTGACCGATTAATATTAAATCACCACCATTGGGCATAGCCCCATTTATATTATCACCTGAGTTTGTACCATCAAATTCGTATAATACAGAAAACCCCGTACCATCAGGTTTAATTCTAAAAATTACTCCGTTATCTGGAATAGACGGATGAACAAATGCAACCCCTCCATTTCTGGTCATACCATAAAGATATGTTCCATCTGAAACTAATGAACCATAAGGATACGCGCCTGTGTTTCCATCAAAATCATATAAATTCACATAACCTGTTCCATCTAATTTTATTTTAAACACATTTCCTTTAGCGTTTACACCTCCTGATTGAGTTAATCCGTACAAATAAACACCGTCTGAAATAGGAGTTCCATAGGGGTTTGATCCAGTATTAGTTCCAACAAAATGATAAATTGTGCTTAACTGTGCATAACTTAAAAAGTGTACTCCTATGACTAATAAAATAATTACAATTTTTTTATTCATAATACATTAACTTATAAAATATTAAAGTTAAAATAAAGTAATTTAAACTCAACTACCCAATACTGGGTATTCTTTATAAAATTAATAATTTTCAGTAATTTCAACGCTTAAAACTAACTAGTCTAATTATGAATTTAAAAGATTTTCAACAACATATATTAAATGGTATTCCAGCAGAATTACCTCAAGCAAAAGTTTATGAATCTACAATAAATCATGCGCCAAAACGTAAAGATATTTTAAGTGTTGAAGAAAAAAAATTGGCTATTACAAATGCGCTTCGCTACTTTGATGAAAAACATCATACTGTTTTAGCTAAAGAATTTGCTGAGGAACTAAAAACTTATGGACGAATTTACATGTATCGTTTTCGTCCTGATTATAAAATTTATGCTCGTCCTATTTTAGATTACCCCCATAAAAGTTTGCAAGCTGCGGCAATTATGCACATGCTAAGCAATAATTTAGATTATGCTGTTGCGCAGCACCCTCACGAATTAATTACCTATGGAGGAAACGGCGCTGTGTTTCAAAATTGGGCACAATACCTGTTAACTATGCAATATTTAGCTACTATGACTGATGAGCAAACGCTCGTGTTATATAGCGGGCACCCAATGGGATTGTTTCCTTCACATAAAGACGCGCCCCGTGTAGTGGTTACAAATGGTATGATGATTCCTAATTATAGTAAGCCAGATGATTGGGAAAAATACAATGCCCTAGGTGTAACTCAATATGGGCAAATGACAGCAGGTTCTTTTATGTATATTGGTCCACAAGGTATTGTGCATGGCACCACTATCACTGTTATGAATGCAGCTAGAAAAGTTTCAAGCTCCGAAGAAGATAGAAAAGGAAAACTATTTGTTACTTGTGGTTTAGGTGGCATGAGCGGCGCACAACCTAAAGCTGCAAAAATAGCAGGGTTAGTTTCTATCACTGCCGAAATAAATCCTAAAGCTGTTCAAACACGATTCTCGCAAAAATGGGTAGATGAAGTGTTTGAAAATTTAGACATCTTAATTCCTCGGGTTAAAGAGGCACAGAAAAACAAAGAAGCAATATCGTTTGCATATCAAGGCAATGTTGTTGATTTATGGGAACGCCTTGTAAAAGAAGGAATGAAAGTAGATGTTGGCTCCGACCAGTCATCATTACATAATCCGTGGGCAGGTGGTTATTATCCTGTGGGTTTATCACTAGATGAAAGTAATCACTTAATGGCAACTAATCCTTCAAAATTTAAAGAAGCAGTACAAGAAACGTTAGTAAGGCATGTTAAGGCAATTAATGCTTTAACAAAACAAGGCATGTATTTCTTTGATTATGGTAACGCTTTTTTACTCGAAGCAGGAAGAGCTGGAGCTGATATTTATAAAACTGAAAAACCAATAAAGGGTGGTCATGTAGGTGCTACTTTCAAATACAATTCGTATGTACAAGATATTTTAGGCCCTATGTGTTTTGATTACGGTTTTGGTCCGTTTCGTTGGGTGTGTACAAGCGCCAATGCAAACGATTTACAAAAAACAGATGAAATTGCTTTAATGGTTTTAGAAGAAATTTATAAAACCGCGCCACAAGAAATAAAACCTCAACTAAGTGATAATATTGTGTGGATTAGAGATGCCATGAAAAATAATTTAGTAGTTGGTTCACAAGCACGTATCTTATATGCCGATAGCGAAGGGCGTATAAAAATTGCAGAAGCTATTAATAAAGCCATTGCAAATGGAGAAATTTCTGCCCCTGTAGTTTTAGGGCGCGACCATCATGATGTAAGTGGCACCGACTCTCCATACCGTGAAACTTCTAATATTTATGATGGATCAAAGTTTACAGCGGATATGGCTGTTCAAAATTTTGTAGGCGACTCATTTAGAGGAGCAACTTGGATAAGTTTACATAACGGAGGTGGTGTAGGTTGGGGTGAAGTTATTAATGGTGGATTTGGAATGGTACTAGATGGCACTGCCGATAGTGATAGAAAACTAAAATCAATGTTGTTTTGGGATGTAAACAATGGTATAGCACGTAGGGCTTGGGCCAGAAATAAAGAAGCCCGTTTTGCCATTGAAAGAGAAATGCAACGCTCACCCAATTTAAAAGTTACTTTAGCTAATTTAGTAAATGACTCAGTTTTGAATGATTTATTTTAACTATTCATCTTAAAACAGGTTTTTTTAAAATTAAGTCGTAATGCTTTTCTAATTCTCGTATCTCGAGTATCTCTGCTAGCTTTCCAACTTGTTTAATTCTATCTTCTTTAAATACGAATTTATCTTCTTGTGAATTATAACTATGATTTAGATTAGCAATTTTAATAAATATGATTCCGTTTTCCTTTAGTTTATCTAAGGCTTTTCGTATTGCTTCATTCTGTTTTTCATAGTCATAAAAATGCAACACATTAGAAAAAATAATTAAGTTAAACCGTTTCTGTGTAGTTTCAATATATTCAAACCCATCTTGTATAATAAGATTTATTTTGCCTAAATTGAAATACAGATCTTCAGGTTCTTTATTATCAATTGCAATTATCTCACCTATTCTATCTTTTAAAGACTCCTGAATATTATTTATAAAACACATCTCACCAGTTCCAAAATCAAGGATTGATAGATTATACGTATTCCTTATATATTTTTTAATAAAACAAATCTCATCTTGATAGGATATTTCGCTTACCGATAACTTCATCATTAAATCTACTTGTTCATCTTCGCCTAAATTAAATTTATGACTATCAAATTCTATGAATCCATTTTTTTCATAAAAATTTATTGCTCGTTTATTCTTTTCCCATACGCCTAACCAAATAAAGTTACTATTTCTTTTTCTAGCAATTGTAATTGCATGTGAAAGCAACGTCTGGCCAACACACTTACCGTGAAAATCCTTTAATACGTATATTCGTTCTATCTCAATAGCGTCATCATTCATTAATTCAGTTTGCGAATTTCCAAAATTCAATTTTAGATATCCTATAGGCTTAGTGTCATATAGCGCAAAATAAAATTCAGAATTGCAATTTTTAAGTTCTTTAGAGAGTTTATCTATGGAAAAGTTTTCAGTTAAATACTGTATCATATTTTCTTCAGAATTTTCGTTCGAAAAAGTTTCTGAAAAAGTCTCTACAGCAATCTCTCTTAATCTATTCGCATCACTTATTTCTACTTTTTGTATTCTAAGCTGTATCATTAAACAAATTAATTAATAATTTATTACTATTTTAAATTTAAAGATTATCCTTGAATTATTTTAATTTTTTGACTAAGGTCAAAAAATAATATACAATTAGCCTTTACATTTGGAACATGAAACTACTACTACAAAACATTCGCTTAGCTTATCAATGGATAGTTCTATTTGGTAACATCAAATTTTCATAGAAAATTATTTGATGGTTTCTTTATTTTAAACAGTGAAATTACTTTAAAAGTAAGGCTCTACCCTATTTTTAATGATGTCATTGTTAATGAACCTGCCATAGCTTTATCATTAAAAAGTTGTAATGTGTCTTTTTGGGTTTGTAATGCTAAAGTATAAATAAGTGGTATGTAATGCTCAGGGCTTGGTATTGATAAATCAAAGGCCTTGCCTTGTTTTTTATAATCAATTAATGCTTGATGGTTATGAGACTGAATGTATGATTTGATTTTTTCACTTGCTTCTAAAGCCCAATCGTAAGCATAATTTTCAACTTGTAATTTATCCCAGGCTAGCATCGATAAATTATGTACAATGTTTCCACTTCCTATAATTAACACTCCTTTATTTCTTAATACAAGAAGCTCTTTTGAAAGTTGGTAATGATAGCTAGCATCTTTGCTGTAATCTATGCTCATCTGAATAACTGGAACATCCGCTTGAGGGTACAAATGTTTTACAACAGTCCATGCGCCATGATCTAAGCCCCATTTATCATCTAACCCAACCGAAGTGGTATGTAGCGTATTCTTTATTTCATTAGCTAATTCGGGGCTTCCTGGCGCAGGATACTGCACATCAAATAAAGCCTTAGGAAATCCACCAAAATCATGAATAGTGCGTGGATGTTCCATTGCTGTTACAAAGGTTCCTTTTGTTTCCCAGTGCGCCGAAA
>JADLER010000075.1 GCA_020846025.1 Bacteroidia bacterium
CAGTATTTAATGATAATATTATTGTTACAAGTACGAGCGGTGCAGGTGTTCAATTCTGTTATGGTAACAGTTCGGCTACTGCTACATTATCCACAGGTAAAACGATAACTATTGGTGGAGCAGGGTTTAGTGCTGGTTATTTAATGCTAAAACAGTTTACCCAATTAGGAGCCACACCTCAAGCATTAAATGTAACGAGTGGTACCGGTATCCTTCAATTAGGCCCATTATCTACATTTAATGGAAATGTGAATTTTAATTTTCCACGTGTGTTATTACATGGTACTACTTATAATGGAACAGCAACTATTGAAAAAAATGGAGCATCAGATGATAATGGAATAGGAGGAAATATTTTTAATGGAACAACCACAATTACTAATTCAGGTAGTGGTCATTTACTAACTGGAAATACAAACGCCGATACTTTTAATGACGTAACAACATTTAACAATACAGGCACAAATCGTTTTTATTTTGCACATAATCATGGAACCCAAACAACCGTTTTTAATCAACCACTTACTTTAAATTCTAATAAATCGGGGGGAGCTAATTCTTATTCGTACTTTATGTGCGAAGGAGGAAATACTCATGTGAATTTTAATGATGATGTTACAATTAATAATAATGGATCAATACGTAGTATTTTTCGCTTCTTGCAAGGAACTAACTCAACTGCACAATATAATGGTGATTTAACTATCAATTTGTCTAATACAAATGCAACTGGAAGTCAAATTTTATTGGGTGAAGTAGGAAATAGTACCTATAATGGAAATATCACATTAAATAGTACAACTGGAGTAACAAGTAGCGGTATATACTTTAATAATGGATCTACTGCAAGTTCTACCCTCTCGGTAGGAAATACAATAAGCATAGGTGGCAGTGGTTTCACAAGTGGTACTCTATCTTTAAGAAGATTTACTCAACAAGGTACAACTGCTCAAAATTTAACACAAACTTCGGGAACAGCTATTTTGGTTTCAGGAACAGCTAATGAATTTAATGGGCCAGTTACGTTTAATTTTCCTCAATTAAATTTAATAAGTTCTGTCTATAATAATAGTGCTTCAATTCAAAAAAATGGGGCAACTAACAATCAGTGTTATGGAGGAAACACTTTTAATGGCACCACACACATTATTAATAGTCATACGGCCAATTATTTATTATTAGCCAATAATGTAGCAGATACGTATAATGGGAATATTACACTAGAACAACAAACTACAGGAGGAATTTTGTATCCTAATTATAATACTAATTGTACTTATGCAGGTGACGTAACTGTTACATCACCTGCATCAACAGCTATTACATTTGGTTCTGCGGGAAATGGTAGAGCTACTTTTAATGGTGGGAACGCTCAAGCAATTAATCTAACAGCTGGCTCTGCTATTCCTGTCTTTACACGACTTACGTTAAATAAATCAGCAAATGATGTAACCTTAAATACTAAAATTTTTATATCATCTAATGTGAATTTCACACAAGGCATACTCAATACTACATCAACTAATATACTTCATGTCCGAGACGCAGCAACTACAAATATTGGAAATAGTTTAAGTTATGTGAATGGACCAATGAATTATGACATGGCTTTAAATGGTAGCAGAACTTTAACATTTCCAATTGGGAAATCTGCCGATTGGAGACCAGCTGTATTAAATTTAACCCATAATAACTCAACTTCATATACTTATAATTCAGAAGTATTTAATTCTGACTCTTATTTATTAGGCTGGTCATTCCCACCTACAGTTTCAATGTCATCACATGTACATTGGTGGGATATAACAAGAACAAATACTAGTACTGGAGTGGTTACACCTAGTACCCACTTAAGCGGTAACCAAACTATCACATTATATTATGATGCCAATGATGGCGTTACCGATCCAAGTAACTTAACTATTATTAAAAATACAAGTGCGGCTCCTACATCATGGATTGATATAGGTGGAACAGGAGCTACTATAACTTCTGGAAGTGTATCTTCTACATCTTCTCCAACTGCATTCAATTCGTTTAGTCGTTTTACCTTAGGAAATAAAGTAAGTGGAACTAATCCTTTACCAATTGAATTATTATACTTTACAGCCACTCCAGTTGATAACAAAGTGGTGAATTTAGATTGGGCCACTGCTTCTGAAATTAATAATCAGCAATATGACATTGAAAGAAGTATTGATGGCGTTAATTTTGAATATTTAACTACTATAAAAGCCTATGGTAACGGAAATAGTGTAACAAAACAAGTGTATAAAACTGTGGATGAAAAGCCTTATATGGGTATTTCATACTATCGATTGAAGCAAATTGATTTTAGTGGAGAATATAAATACGCTGAGATGGTTTCTGTTAATATTACTGGTAAATCTTTTATTAATTTCTATCCAAACCCAGCAAAAGATAAATTGAGTTATACAGCGAGTGAAGATTTTAATACCGCAACTATCAAGATTATGAATTCAGTTGGTGCAGTAGTTTTAAATGAATCTACTTTATCTAACTTTAATGGAAGTATTGATTTATCACATTTAGCAAATGGTATTTACTATTTGGTAGTTAATCAATCAGATAAGTCAGAGACCATTAAGATTAGTATTCAACGTTAGTGGAGTATTAATGGAATTGAATTCCTGCCAAACAAACATCATCAGTTTGTTCTGTGTTTTCTTTCCATCTTTCAAATTCTAGCTTAAATGCTGAGCTTTGCTCTGTGATGGGTTTTTTGCTAATTTGTAAAAGTAATTTTTGTAAGTTTTTCGTCATTAGTTTCTTTTTCTGTTCACCACCAAATTGATCTGGTACACCGTCACTAAATAAATAAATTTGCATACCTGCTTTTATTTCTATCTCATGTTGCAAAAAAGTGGCAGTTTCGGTATCTATAATGCCGCCTATTGAATATTTATCGCCTTTTAAAATTTGTAGTTCATTATTATAGATGAGGTATGCTGGTCGTCCTGCTCCTGAAAAATAAACTTTACTTTTTAATTTATCAATCATTATTAAGGCAATATCCATTCCATCTTTTGAATCTCTTTGTTCTACATTCTCGTTTAGTGTATATACTATTTCTTTATGTAATTCTTTTAGAATATCTGTTGGAAATTGATGTTGTTCGTTTGAAATAATTTTATCTAATAAACTACTCCCAAGCATCGACATCATAGCGCCAGGTACACCGTGCCCTGTGCAATCAGCTATTGCAAAATATATTTTTTGATTTACTTCGCTTAACCAATAAAAATCACCACTCACTATATCTTTTGGCATAAAATATACAAATGAGTTAGGTATTATCTTTTTTAATAAACTATCTGACGGAATTACAGATGCTTGTATCCGTCTGGCATAGTTGATACTATCTGTAATTTCTGTGTTTTTTAATTCTAACTCTTGATGCTGTTTTTCTATATGTTGTTTTTGTGCAGCTATAGCTTCATTTTTATCAAGTAAAATTTTATTGTCCTTTCTCTTTTTTCTAAACAAGTAAATAAAGAATAAACATATAATCCCTAAAACACTTGCAATGGCACTATAGATAATCCGATTTAACTTAATGGTTTCTTGTTGTAACTCGCTATCTTTTGTAAGTAATTGTATTTGTTGTTGTTTTTGCTGTGTTTCATATTTAGTAGATAATTCATTTAAAGCTTCTGTATTTTCCTCTTCGTATAATTTTATAATTACTTCTCCCAATTGTTTTTGGTAATAGTAGGCTAATTTAAAATCTCCTTTATATGCATAAATCTCAGAAAAGCATGAATATACTTCTTTGAGTTGATTCAGAGAGTTTAACTTTTGAGCTAATTGGTAGGCAATTTCTAAATGCTGAATGGCTTTTTCAACTTGCTTTGTTTGAAAATACAATCGAGAAATAGTAAGATTGGAAACTAATTGACCGTATTCATTTTTTAAATTTGTACTTATGGATACAGCCTGTTCTAGATATGGTTTTGCATTTGTGAAATCTTTCAACAACATGTAGGTTGAGGCTATATTTACACATGATTCGGCATATAACGATGAGTCGTCAGCAATGTCAATGTTTTTAATTACTTTTAATTGATAGAATAAAGCAGAGTCGTATTGATTAATGTTTGAAAAACATAAACCAATATTATCGTATAACGATAAAATTCCATTGTTTTTTATAGATGAATTTTGATAACTTAATGCTCTCTTATAGGTATTACAAGCTTCTTGATACTTCATTCTATAAAAATGTACAGAACCAAGATGATTATACGCATCAAAAAGGAGTACAGAATCTTTATACTGTAAAGCATATGATATACTTTTATATAAACTAGAAACAGCGCGTTCGTAATCACCTTTTCTAATATATATAATTGATTCGTAATCATATATTCTACCATATAGTTTATTTAATTGATGCAGATTAGCATAAATTAAAGCGCTGTCAATATATAATTGCGCGGTATCATATGAGCCTATATTGCGATAAGTTCTGCTAAGCGATTGGAGGGTTTTAATGTATTGTTTATGTAGTCCATTGCTTTTTTCAAAACTTAAATTGTAATTAGATAATTTGATAGATTCTTTTAAATTTTCATTTCTAATGGCAACAGCCACCGAGTCTATTAAAAATGCTTGCTCTTCTAACGGTTTATCTTTAATTAATAATTGAAGTTCTGTAGATAGTGGCACTTGAGCATACACACTAGAAAAAACAAAAAAGTAAATAATTATGTGGATAAAACCTTTCATTTTAACCGCAAAGGTATAAAAAATGACGACAAAATGGTTTTTGAATGCAATTTAGCCACTTAAGATTCTAAATGAATTGATTAAAAAAAATCCCGAAGCAATATGCTTCAGGATTTTAAATATAAAATTTAACAAAATAATTATTGTTTTGTGTAAACCTCTGTGAAGTTAGAACTTCCTAAAGAAGTAGTTTCGGTATAAGATAATGAAAAAGTAGTAGCTGAACTTCTTGCACCTGTTCCAGCAAAAGTTCTATCAGCCGCTGGGTTACCAACTTGTATAGCAGTTTGACTAGGTAAATCAGTTGGACTTGTTAAACCAGTATTAGTTACATTCATGTAGATACCTGTATTGTTAACATAATCTCCAAATTTACCAAAGTTAATACGTCTGTTTACAGTAGTAGAAGCTGTAACAGTTTGAGTATAAGTATATGGTGAACCAGGCCCAGTAGTAATTGTACAAGAATAAGTTCCGTTCATAACATCTAACTCATTGTAAACGGTTACATTTCTAGTAGCTTTACCTTCATTACCTGCTTTATCAGTTGCAGTATAAGTTAATTCGTAAACACCAGTACGGTTCACATCAACTACACCAGATACACTTACTGAAATTGAACCATCTTTATTGTCTTTGGCAGTTGCTCCTAAATCTGAGTATGAACCATTTAAAATAACAGTTTCATCGCCACCATTTAAAGTTACTACAGGTGCTGTTACATCTTCTTTTTTACAGCTTGTAAATAAAGCTGAACTTGCTAAAATAGCTATTGCAGCTACGATTGTACTTTTTTTCATGTTTTATGTTTATTTATTAAATTTAAAA
>JADLER010000076.1 GCA_020846025.1 Bacteroidia bacterium
CTTCTCTTAATGCAGTTCCTGAATAATACCATTGGTTCTGCAATGAATCATTGCAGTAAAATAATTTTTTAAACGTATTCACTCCAAGTGTTGTATCAGCACCTAACTTGTAGTATGTAGTAATGTCTTCTCCTGTGAATGGATTTCTATTTAAATAAGCCCATAAATTATTGGTCGAAACTAACTTTTGAGCATTTGCAGGCAATATGTAAGTTGTAATGCAAATAAATAAGAAAGAGAGATGTTTTTTAATTTCCATACTATTTATTCTTTAATGAATTTGATTCTATATACTCTGTCTTCAGATATAACTCTTATGATATAAATACCTTTTGCAATATCTCCAATGAAGATGGTTTTTTGCTGTTCTTGTAATCCTGATTTGGAATGAGTAAAAACAGGGTTCCCGTTAGAGTTTATAATCTCAATATTCTTAGGTATTATATTTTTTGGTAATTCGATGGTAATAAAATCTTTAGCGGGATTGGGATAAAGAAATAATCCATCCGTACTTACATTATTTACGCCAATAATAAAGGGTGGGCTGCATGTATCATTATCACACCCCAAGCTATCTGTTTTTAGAAGCCAAATCGGTTGTTCACTTGCACTAAACCACCCAATGGCATAAAACCCCGTATCATTTAATGCAATTAAATCCTGTATTTTACCGTAATTAAATTGAGTAAAGTCAATGCTTCTGTCATATAATCTATACCATTTTACAGTTCCATTGGCATCAGTTTTTAAAATTAGACCTGCATTACAAGATGTACTATCATTTTTCATAAATGATTTTATTCCGGCCATAATTAAATCACCATTCGGTAACTCATCAGCAGAATACAATTCATTAACGGATGAATTTGGTAAATTTGAAAAGAGTGATTGCCAGATTATTTGAGCTTGCGCATTAAACTTCACCGCCAATAAAGTGCCGCTTTTATATCCCACTGCTAAATAATTGCCATCGCTCAATTGCATCATATAATTAAACCCACAGAAGTAGCTACCTGAGCTAATAGTTTTTTGATGTTGAATACTTCCAGTGCTATCTATTATCCAAAAGCTGGGTGAAGATTTTCCCCACTGCATTCCTTTTCCGCCAGCTAAAGCATAACCCTTGTTAGGAGCTGGAGCGATAGCAAAAACTCTTTCTATCGCATCACTTGTTGTAATTGTTTTATTCCAAATGAGGTGCCCCAAGCTATCTACTTTGTAAATTAGAATGTCTTGAACATTAAAAACCGTATTGTTAAAATCATTAGCATAATTATAATCAATCCAACCGCCGATATTAAGATTACCATCATCATCCTCAAACATACTTCTTCCTGCAATTTGACCAGATGTATCAGAAAAAGATTTACAAAATATGGTATAAAGATTTAAATTAAGTTTAAACAAAGTAATTTGCCATCCTTTTGAACTGCTTAAATTCTTTTCGCCAGTACAGTATAAATATTTTTTGTTTTTACTTAATATTAAATCGCTTCCAAAACCACCAATTGTATTAACGTAACCCGCCAAATGAAAATGATTTTTCTTAATAATTTTACCATTGCTATTTAATAAAGCAAACCCTGCGCTAGTTTCTCCATTAGTTCCAGAAGTGTTATAATTTATACAATAAACTGAATCATTTACTTTAATTATATTGCCTCCACCATTACTACTATACAAATAACTAGTGTCATTAAAGAGAACCTGTTGCCCCATACCATTTACAATAGTTAAAACATAAAGTAATATAGAAATTAAAATATGTTTCCAACGCATTTATGATAAGTTTAAAAGTTCTACATAAATTTAATCAATTATAATCTTGTTTTTGCTAATAATATTATTCGCATAGTCTTTTGTAATAATATAATAGAACCCTTTAGATAAATTCTGGTTTCGGTATTCAATTACTCTTTGATTCTTCTCGATTTTTATTGTTTCCAATATTCTTCCTTCCACATTCAAAATTTCAATTATACCAACGGTTTCAATCGCCCTTTCAAATTCTATAAAGAAGTTTCCGTTATTTGGATTTGGCACCACCTTTGCCAAATTTTGGTTAGTTGCACTACCATTAATTTCCATACTTTCTTTTGAAACTTCATTAATAGATTTCATTGAATTATGCTTGTTTGATATTCTTTGACTTGATTCTGAACTTGTCGGATAAAAGATTTCTCTTTCAAGATACATTCCAGTTGCGCCTTCGATCAATGAAACTGCTCCTAAGCATCCGCTATCTGTAAGTGAGGTTAAGGTTTCAAAAATGGCATCGCTACTATCCAATCTGCTTACACTTTCTTCGGTAGCAACAATGTCTAAAAGCGCTTCATTATATTGAACGTATAAAGGATCTGCACTACATGTGTTTATTTTACTTGAGGCAGATGCAAAATCATTCTTAGCCTTGTATGCTTCAATTACTATTTTACGATAATTAATTCCAACTTGGTCACTCAACAAGTCAATAATAGAATCATATGGATTTATTAGTGTAGAATCATTTAAC
>JADLER010000077.1 GCA_020846025.1 Bacteroidia bacterium
ACTTGTTTTGTGCTTATTTTATAAAGCCACTCACCTTTTTTTGTTTTAAAATAAAAACTTTCTGCATCTTTCCAAGTTATATTGTTTAATGATGATAAAGTGTCTGTGTTTTCTTTTTTTAATAACTGATTTAATCCAGCCATAGATACAAGTTGAGTAGTTTTACCATTACTGTTTTCACCAATAAAAATGCTGTTATTTGTAATATAAGAAAACTGAGATTTACCATCTATAAACTCAATATTGCTGAGACGTGTAGGAGCTAGACTTGTTCTTCCTTTTAAAACCGCATCTTGAATAGTTAATAATTTATCTTGTGCAATGGTTGTTGTAATTAATAAAACTGAGCTAAAGAGTAGAATGCCTTTTTTCATGTTATTTTTTTATAGAGTTATATAATTCTAATATCTGATTTTTGGCATCAGCAACTATTTTTAATTCATTTTCTAGTTGTACGGTATCGCCAATTGATTTATCAGTTTTTGATTTTTCAATGTTTGATGAAAGTTTACTTTCTTTTCCTTCCCAAGTTTTAAGTAAATCTTTCATTATTTTTTGCGCAGCGTATTTCACAAATTTACTGTCGGTGTTGCCAAACTTTGCAATTTCTTTTGCGCCATCAATAGCAGTTTCTGGTTTTTCGCAACGTTTTAAAAACTTACCATAAATATTGGCATAGGCCATCATTTCAAAACCATTAAAATATTTTTTTATAGATTTAAAATAAGCATGATTTTCATCTGTTCCGTTTGTTGCATATAAGTCGGCAATAGCAAAAATAATTTTCTTAGCAGGCTCGTTTTCTAGAGCTTTAGCTTTTTTAAGAGCTAATACTGTATTGTTATTGGCAATACCATTAAATGCTTCAGCAACTATAGCGTAAGATTGTTCTTGTAGTGCTTTTTCGTATAAAGATTCTAAATCTGCACTTTTGAAGTTGTCGGCTAAGGCTTTTAAGGCAGCAGCTCTAACATTGGTATTTTTATCATGCTCGTAGATTGATAAAAAGAATGGTTTTAATTCTGATTCTTTGCCACTCGCTTTTTTACTTAGTGCCTGTATGGCATCTATTCTAAATTTATACCATTTGTCGTTTTGTGCGATTGTTTTTACCAAATCAAAAATTTCTTTATCATCTAGGTTATCTTTAAAATACTCAATAGCTTCGTTTCTATCTCCCCACAATCCAGCATGTTGATATTGGTAAATTAATTCTTGTTTTGTTTTAGTGTATTCAATTTTTGCTAATAGTTGATTTTCGGCATCAAAATTTACCAAATCGGGTTTAGTAGAGGTTTTAAAGCTAAATGTATTGGTTACATCATCTAGCCAAACACGTTTTCTTTCTTTCTTTCCATCGGTATATATATCAATATCAATAGGTAATTTATAAAGTGGACAAATAGAGAAATCTTGTGTTTGTTTAACAGTTAGCACAATCTGCTTTGTAGAATCTATGTAGTTTTTTTCTATAATTAATTCAGGATGTCCTTTTGCATAAAACCATTCGTTAAAAAACCAGTTTAAGTCTTCGCCGGTTACTTCCTCAAAAGCTAGTCGTAAGTTTTGTACTTCTGCTGATTTGAATTTGTTAGTTTCTAAGTACAATTTAAGTGATGCAAAAAAAGCATCATCGCCTACATATTTTCTTAGCATGTGTAATACTTGACCACCTTTGTTATAGCTAAAGGCATCAAACATCTCTTCGCGTTCTTCATAATCAAAGCGAACTAAGTCCACTTGTTTTTGACCAGATTGTGCAAAATAACCAAATCGTGATGATGCATGATGTTCATCAGCAGCATCTCTGCCATGTTCAAATTCTTCCCACATATATTCACCATAAGTAGCAAACGATTCATTAAGTGGTAAATTACTCCAACTTTCACAGGTTGCCAAATCCCCAAACCATTGATGAAATAACTCGTGGGCAATAACAGCCTCGCCTTTCACGCCATCAATGGTTTCGCGGGTAGTTTGATATACCATAAAATCACCATGCAAGGTAGCGCTAGTGTTTTCCATAGAACCGCTTACATAGTCTCTTACTGCTATTTGTGCGTATTTTTGCCAAGCGTAAGGCACACCTAGTAAATTAGAGTAAAACTCTATCATCTTTTTTGTTTTTCCAAAAATGGCTTTGGCATGTGGTTCATATTCTTTTTCTACATAGTACGATACTTCTTTGCCATTCCAAGGCTCATCCGTTACTTTTACAAATTCTCCTACTGCCATCAAAACTAAATAAGGTGAATGCGGCAAATCCATCACCCAATGATCAGTTCTTGTGCCATCAGTATTTTTCTTTGAGTCAGTAAGCAATCCGTTAGACAATGTTGTGTATTTGTTATCTACAGTCATGTAAATTTCATTAGTCATTTTTTCGTTAGGACTATCAATGGTAGGAAACCAAACAGAATTAGATTGTGTTTCGCCTTGTGTCCAAATTTGAGGCATTTTGTTTGGGTCGGTGCCTTTTGGATTAATAAAATATAAGCCTTTATCACTTGAAATAGCCGAACTGCCTCCTGTTTTTAATTCTTCTGGTTTTGCAACATATTCAATTTCTATTTTATAGGATTCGTCTTTTGTAAATACTTTTCCAAGATTAATAAATAACGAATCGTTTTTATAATTATACGAAAGAGCTAATGGCACTTGAGTAAAATTATCGCTTTCCTTTACTTTTTGCCCAGGTTTTACAATAATAGCTTTTGCTACATGGTAGGTTCCTTTTACACTTTTTATATCCATTCCTCTAGCATTTAAGTAGAGCATATCTGATGGATAAAAGTAAGGCTTAGCTGTAATTTCAGCTTTGCCATTCATTCTGGATTTTTCCCAATCAAAACTTACCCACAGTTTTGTGTGAATGATGTCTGTGCTTTTAGTTTTAGTTGCTTGATAAATTATTTTCTCTGGTTTAGGTTCAGCTACTACTTTTATAGTGTCTAAATTAATGGCTGGCTCATCATTTGTTAATGAAGTAGTTTGTTTAGTAGTTTTCTTTTTAGTTGAACAGGCTAATACTAAAATAATAGTAGTAGCGTAGAGTAATGCTTTTACGTTCATTTTTGATTTTGTTAGAAACAGTAAATTTGCAATTTATTTCAACAAATCACAAAGAAAAAAGGGGGAAATAAGAATTAGATTTCTTCCTCTAAGAAGGCTTTTTTGGCTGTTTTTATAGCAAGTGCATTGTATTTTTTTTCCATATAATTCAATACTTTTTCAAGCACTTCTTTACTTTGATGGTCAAGATTTTTTATTTCTTTAGCAAATACCTCGTTAAGAGCTAACTCTTTTATAGATTTTATTTCAATAGGCACTTGAGAGAAAGCACGCTCTATTTTTCGTTCACTTAAAAGGTGTTTAAACTCTTCTACTTTTTCGAAAATAATTTTACGACATTTAGCTATTTCACTTTCACGTTTGTGAAGGTTCTCAGTTGCTTGTTGTTTTAACGAAGCAATATCAATATACTCTACATTATTTTGTTTTATAACTTCAGGTGCTACATCGGCAGGTAGAGCTAAATCAATAATTACTTTTTTAGAAGTATCATTTCCTATTAATGATTGATATATGGTGTTTGTAATAATGTGGTCTTGTGAAGCAGTACAAGTGATGAGTACATCAAAGCCTTCGTTAAATTGATTTATTTGTGATAATTCTTTTGCCGTTCCATTTAACTCAGTTGCTAATTTTTGGGCATTAGTTAAAGTTCTATTAAATACCGTTAGGTTTGCAAACTCATGTTTTTTAAGGTATTTTGCCATGTTGGCATTCGTTTCGCCTGCGCCAACAAAAACCAAACGGGCATTGTTTTTAATTCCTAAGTTCCGTAATTGACGATAGGCCAAAGAAACAACAGATACAGGATTGCGTGCTATATCAGTTTCGGTATAAACTCGTTTAGCTGTTTCAATGGTTTGTTTTAAAACCAATCGTATTAAATCGCCTGTAACACCTATTTTATTACATAACTCATACGCTTTACGAACTTGAGTGATAATTTCTCTTTCACCCACTACCAATGAATCTAAAGAAGCCGATACTTCGAAAATATGATTAAGCGCTTCGTGCCCTTCAAAAAGCTCGGCGTATTGTACTAAATCTTTAGTTTCCGTTATGCTAAGTTCTGTATTGATAGTATTAAAGATATTTACAAGGAATGATTCAGTTATTGAGAAATCGTAACTGATAATGAGCTCAACCCTATTACAAGTACTTAAGAACATTAACTCGTTTAATGCTAATTGTTCTTTTATCTTTGGTAACTTATGCGTTTGATTTAATTCATCTAAATGCAATTTGCCAAAGAGCTCTAAAGGAGCAGATTTGTGGGTAAGGGATATAATTTTAAGATAATCCATAAAATCAGCCATAAAGGTCGTAAACACTTCGTTTTTAAATGTCATAGAATTGTCATAAACTTGTATTTAAAATTAATCTAAATAACTTACTTAATAAGTGTTACTTTTACATAATGAATTTTAGAAATTCATATTTAGTATTGGGTATAGTTATTTGCTTTTTTGGCATGAAAGCTCAAAAAGATTCAATTAACTATTATTATGCGCAGTTTCAGTCAATTTCATCATCTGCTGAAAAATTAGCCCAATCATCTAATTATTTTCGTTATTTCCTAGCTCACGACTCTCTCCATAAATCAAAACAATTAGTAAAAGAAGTAGAAAAGTTACAGGTAGATAAAGAATCAGCAAATTATAAAGAAGGACTTGTATTGTTTTATAATGCTACTATTTTTAATCACCAACACAGTTTTGATTCGGCAGCTCCTTTATTGATGAAAGCCATACCTTTACTAAAATCAAATATGGCGATGTATGCAGAGGCAACAAGTGCTTTAATTAAATCTTTATCATTATTGGGAAGATTTGATGTGGTAATAAAGATAGGAGAAACTTTTTGTGATAATTATAAAAATAAAGCGCCTATTTATCCAACATCTGAAATTCTACAATATGTTGGTAGAGCTTATGATTACTTAGGTAATAGGGAAAAAGGATTGAAATATACTTTTGATGGATTGGATTATGCTCTGAAAACAAAAGATGTTTCACGTATTTCAGATATATATATTAATCTAGCAACTATCTATAAAGAGGAAAATTTTAAACTCTCATTAGAATATGGATTAAAAGCTAGGCATCTTTTAGAGTCTCAAAAGAATAAAGATCATATCAATGACTTGG
>JADLER010000078.1 GCA_020846025.1 Bacteroidia bacterium
ATGAACTACAATGAAGCATAAAAAAACGCCTGAAAATTCAGGCGTTTTAAGTGAATTTATTTTATCCTTATTATTTAAGTCCTATACCATAAAAACCTTTACTTCCATCTGGATTTACACCTCCGATTAAAACACTTTCTCCAGCACTTTCTAAAGCTGATTTTACCTCAGATGGTGTAGATACGGGTTGTTTATCAATACTTGTAATTATGAAACCCATTGGTACACCAGCTTTTTTAAGAATACTTTTATCGCTTATTTTCTTAATACGCACACCATTTGCTATCTTTAATTTCAATCGTTCTTCTCTGCTTACAGTTTCAAACTCGGCATCTAATGCTTTGTTTGTTTCTATTTTTTCTGATTTAACAATTCCTATTTTCCCATCTTTATTCTTTAAAATAGCAGAAACAGTTAATTCTTTATTTTTACGAAGTAGTACCAACTCAACTTTATCGCCTGGGCTTCTTTTTCCTACTTGTTCTTGCAATTCGCTGCTACTATTTACTGCAACACCATCTACTTTTATTATCACATCTTTATCTTTAACACCTGCATCTTCAGCAGCACTATTTGGGTTTACTTTTGCAACAAATACACCTTTCACATCGGTTAATCCTTCTTTATCGGCAAGTTGGTTATTTACATCCTGAATACTTACTCCCAAAAATCCACGTTGTACTTCACCATACTTTGTCAAATCACCAATTACTTTTTTCATTAAATTAGAAGGAACAGCAAATGCATAACCTGCATATTGCCCTGTTTGACTTGCAATTGCTGTATTTATTCCTATCAATTTGCCATCAGCTGTTACTAATGCACCACCGCTATTGCCCGGATTAACTGCTGCATCTGTTTGTATAAAGCTTTCAATACTATACTGACTTTCTGGATTTCTTTGATCGCGTAGTAAATTTAAATTTCTACCTTTTGCACTTACTATTCCTGCTGTTACTGTACTTGTTAAATTAAATGGATTACCAACTGCTAATACCCATTGCCCAACTTTTACTTCATCACTATTTCCTACCACTGCAAATGGTAAATTCTTTTCATCTATACGTAATAATGCTAAATCAGTGTTAGGGTCTTTTCCTATCAACTCTGCATTATAAGCACGTTTATCATTTAATATTACATTTATTTTAGTTGCCCCATCTATTACATGGTTATTTGTAACAATATATCCATCAGCACTAATAATTACACCACTACCCGAACCGCTTCTTGGAATATTTGGCATCTCAAAACCAAATCCGGGATTGTTAAAAAAATCAAACGGATTTATTTGTTGCTGTGAGCTTTGTTTTGGTGCATCAACGGTTGTGAGTATATGAACTACAGTAGGAGTTACAATATCTGCTACTTCAACAAAATCAGGTCTGGTTCCGGATTCGTTTAAGCTGACATATCGAGCTAAATAATTTTCAGTAAAATTGGCAGATTTTTTGTCATCTGTTAATCGTACTAAACCAACTGCAACAAGTCCTCCAAGGCTTGCAACTACAACTAATCCAAGGTATTTTTTCATTCTACTATTCATAATATTACTTTTTTGTTTTTAAAAATTCAAAATGTGTTCCAATCTAAATTCTACACGCATACAACGAGCCAATTAAATTATTATTTTACCGTTCAAAAATTTGTACCAACTTTGTAGCAATCCTTATGGAAGAACTTCAACACGATTCACACCAGTTTTACTTTGAACGTTACTTACGAAATAAGTTAACGAGCGAAGAACGATTGAAGTTAGAAGATTCTTTAAAAAATAATGAGAAACTAAATCGTGCATTTACTGAATACAAACAAAATCGTTCAAAGTTTTTAAAAGAACTTATTCAAGAACACGATAATGGACCTAAAAGAAATAAACTGATTGCTGTTTTTTATTTGGTAATTACAATTCTTGGAATTTTTACAATTTTTAATTTTTATACAGAGAACAAGCTGTTAAAAGAAGAAAGTAAACAAAATAAAAACATTATCTCTCGACTTACTTCACGTGTACCTTTCTTGCATCGTTCAAATAACAAAACAGACACGCTTAAAGTAAAACTTACTGACAAAATTAAAAACAACCAAACCACAATAAAACCAACAAACATCATTATTCCTGACAGAAGAACTATTGAACCCGAGAAAAAATCAATTGTTGCATTAGACACTGTGTTAATTCCTATAAAAGCTGAGTTTTATGAAGAAAAGTTAGCAATGTTTAGAAATGAAGTGGATAGCACGCTTACCAACTCGGATATTCAAAAAATATTACTTAAAAATAATGACACCTATAACATTAAATATAAATCAAGCCCAATAGCCGTTATAGTTGAACAAATAGAAAAAGAACAAGAAAGCAATTATCAATTTGACGGATTACAATTAAAAATTCAAACAAATAAACCTATTGAATATATATTTTTAGTTGCTGACCAAGGTGAAATAATTTGGTTGACTGAAAGTATGGAAATATTATTGATTGGAGATAATTTGCCTCACAAATTTTAACATGCATATTCATTTTACAAAATATCAAGGAACAGGTAATGATTTTATAATTATTGATGACCGTTTAAAATTATTTCCTGAAAACAATTCGGAGTTAATTGAAAAGTTGTGCAACAGGAAATTCGGTATAGGCGCTGATGGCTTAATGCTCTTGCAACCGGATGATAATGCTGCATATTACATGAAATACTACAACAGCGATGGTAAAGAAAGTAGCATGTGTGGTAACGGAGGAAGATGTATTGCTGCATTCGCAATTCGGTTAGGGATAGTACAAGGCACACACACATTTAATGCAATAGATGGTTTGCATGAAGTAAAAGAAAAGAGAGGAAATAATCAGATAAAAATCCAGCTTGGTATGCAAGATGTTGATGATATCGAAATTAGGAATATGGAAAACTATGTTCTGAATACCGGATCACCACATTACATTCAATTTACACCTACTAATATAAATGAAATAAATATTGTAGAAGAAGCAAGAAAGATAAGATACAATGAGGAGTTTAGAAGTAATGGAATAAATGTAAACTTTATAAATTTACTTGGTATTAATAAAATAGCTATTCGTACCTATGAACGAGGAGTAGAGGATGAAACATTGAGCTGTGGTACTGGCGTTACTGCTGCTGCTATCACTACAGCAATTATTAATCAATTGGTAACTGGTGTGCATAAAATAGATGTAGAAACAAAGGGAGGCAATTTATCCGTATCATTTATGTACCATAAAGTTGAGAAAAGATTTAGTGATGTTTGGCTAACAGGCCCGGCAACTTTTGTTTTTGAAGGGGAAATTGCCATTTAAAATTTTACAATTCACATATAATTTTTATTCATAATTTAATCAATAAATATATCTTAGCAGATTAAATTAGGATAACTATTGTTAGTAG
>JADLER010000079.1 GCA_020846025.1 Bacteroidia bacterium
AGAATGGCGGAAGTAAGACCAGCAGAAGTTTCTGCAATATTAAGAGAACAATTATCCGGCTTAAAATCACAAGCCGAATTGGAAGAAGTAGGAACAGTATTACAAGTGGGCGATGGTATTGCTCGTATTTACGGTTTATCAAAAGTTCAATCGGGTGAGGTGATTGAATTTGAAACAGGGTTACAAGGTATTGTATTAAACTTAGAGGAAGATAACGTGGGTGCTGTATTACTTGGAAGTAGCGAAGGAATTGCAGAGGGTTCTTCTGTAAAACGTACTGGTAGAATTGCTTCTATTAAAGTAGGCGAAGGCATGTTGGGTCGTGTGGTTGATACATTAGGAAATCCAATTGATGGTAAAGGTCCTATTCAAGGCACTACTTATGAATTACCTATTGAGCGTAAAGCACCAGGTGTAATTTACCGTCAGCCGGTAAATGAGCCATTACAAACAGGTATTAAAGCGGTAGATGCAATGATTCCTATTGGTCGTGGACAACGTGAATTAATCATTGGCGACCGTCAAACAGGTAAAACAACTGTAGCGTTAGATACTATTATTAATCAAAAAGAATTTTATGATGCTGGTAAACCAGTATATTGTATTTATGTAGCAGTTGGACAAAAAGGTTCAACAGTTGCAAACGTGGTTCGTACTTTAGAAGAAAATGGCGCCATGGCTTACACAGTAGTTGTAGCAGCTAACGCTTCTGACCCTGCTCCAATGCAATTTTATGCTCCATTTTCTGGAGCAGCAGTAGGAGAGTATTTCCGCGATTCTGGTCGCCCAGCTTTAATTGTATATGATGATTTATCTAAACAAGCCGTAGCTTATCGTGAGGTATCATTATTATTACGCCGACCTCCAGGACGTGAAGCTTACCCTGGTGACGTGTTTTACTTACACAGCCGTTTATTAGAGAGAGCCGCTAAAATCAACGCTTCTGATGAGATTGCTAAAAATATGAATGACTTACCTGAATCGTTAAAACCAATTGTAAAAGGTGGTGGTTCGTTAACAGCTTTACCTATTATTGAAACTCAAGCAGGTGACGTTTCGGCTTACATTCCTACAAACGTAATTTCAATTACCGACGGACAAATCTTCTTAGAATCAAACTTATTTAACTCAGGTGTGCGTCCAGCAATTAACGTAGGTATCTCTGTATCTCGTGTAGGAGGTAACGCACAAATTAAATCAATGAAAAAGGTAGCGGGTACTTTAAAATTAGACCAAGCTCAATACCGCGAGCTAGAAGCTTTTGCTAAGTTTGGGTCTGATTTAGATGCTGCAACAAAATCTGTTTTAGATAAAGGAGCACGTAACGTGGAAATTTTAAAACAAGCTAATGCTTCTCCATTACGTGTTGAACAACAAATTGCAATTATTTATTTAGGTACTAAGAACTTATTACGTAATGTGCCTGTAAATAAAGTAAGAGAATTTGAAAAAGAATTTTTAGAAGTGTGTGAGCGTAAGAATAAAGCAGAGTTAGATTCTTTAAAAGCAGGAAAATTTGATGATAATATTACAAATGCTTTAGAAGCAACTGCAAAAGAATTAACTGCAAAATACGCTTAATAATTTAGAGTGATGAATGCAAAATAAAGAATTGGTAAACGAATAAGATAAAAATAGCGTTAATTGAACACTTAATTTTGCATGTGAAATTTTAGATTAAAAGATTTATTAAAACGAAATGCCAAATTTAAAAGAAGTTAGAAATAGAATATCGTCGGTGGGATCAACCATGCAGATTACAAGTGCCATGAAAATGGTGAGTGCTGCTAAGTTGAAACGTGCACAAGATGCAATCACACAGATGCGCCCTTACGCCGAGAAATTACAAGAAATTTTACAGAATGTAAGTTCAAGCTTAGATACCTCTGAAAATGCTTTTGCTCGTCAAAATAATGGCAAAAACGTTTTAATAGTGGCTATATCTTCTAATCGTGGATTAGCAGGCGGTTTTAATGCAAACGTAATTAAAAAAACTTGGAGTTTAATTAATAACGATTATCAAGGACATAATATCTCTATTATTTGTATTGGTAAAAAAGTAAATGATGCTTTTAAACGTACTGAATACAACATACACGGAACAGATTTACCTTTTAACTTAAACGAAGTATTTGATAATTTAACATACGATACGGTTGCACCAATTGCCGAAAAAATCATGACTTCATTTGAAAATAAGGAGTTTGATAAAGTTGTATTGGTGTACAATCAATTTAAAAACGCCGCCGTACAATTGGTGCAAGCCGAGCAGTTTTTACCTATTATGCCAAGCGCTTCAGCTGGAGGCTCGAGCACCGATTATATTTTTGAACCAAGTAAAGAATTTATTGTAGGCGACTTAATACCACGTTCATTAAAAACACAATTTTATAAAGCCTTATTAGATTCGTTTGCATCAGAACATGGCGCACGTATGACAGCTATGCACAAAGCAACCGATAATGCTAAAGAAATGCAACGTAATCTAAAAATCATGTACAACAAAGCCCGCCAAACAGCAATTACTACCGAAATTTTAGAGATTGTAGCTGGTGCCGAGGCCTTGAATGGGTAAAAGTTGATTTTTAAAAACAATGATATATAATATAGAGGAGGCCGTCTCAAATGAGTCAGCCTTTTTTGTATAGTCTTTTGTGGATATGAATAATTTCTATAATTCGTTTCTAAGCATTGCGTATATATCCAAACTTATAAACTTTCCATTCTTTATTTCGCAGTCTTTCATAGTTCCTTCGTAATTGAAATTTAATTTTTGCATTGCGTTTTTACAATTCAAATTATCTGATTCAACAAGTCCTTCTATTCTGTGTAGGTTTAAGTTATTAAAGCCATAATTACAAATAACGGGCATCACCTCTTTCATTATTCCTTGCCCCCAAAATTCTGTTAATAACCAAAATCCAATTTCTGCTTTTTTATGTTCTTTTTTTAAATCATTTAGTCCACCTGCTCCATAAAAGATAGAATTATCTAATGAACAAATAGCCCACCAAATCCCCGTTTTTTCTTTTTCTAGATCTTCAAAAAACTTCAATTGTTGTTTTGTCTCATCTATTGTTTTGTAATTTACCCCATAATATTTGATAATATCAGGATGTGAAAGCCCCTTAAATACATTTTCTAAGTCAGATTCAATAAATTGTCTAAGTAAAAATCTGTCTGTACTTATAATTGGAAAGTTATATGTCTTCATATCTTATGTCTTGGTATTAATGAAAATAGCAGGGGGTTTAACAAAACCCAACAAATAAAGTAAACAACAATGCAATTGTAATTTTCTTTATTTTAAAAATTATTTAAACACTATAAATGCCCTTGTTTAAAACTTTAAATATGGCATTAAACCATGTAATCCACCTTCTCTACCAAAACCACTTTCTTTATAACCACCAAATGGCGAAGTAGGGTCGAATTTGTTATATGTGTTAGCCCACACAACACCTGCTCTTAGTTTAGAGGTTAGGTTAAAAATTCTTGAACCTTTATCTGTCCAAACGCCAGCACTTAAGCCATAAGGTATGTTGTTGGCTTTTTCAATCACCTCTTCTACTGTGCGGAAAGTTTGAATAGCTAACACCGGACCAAAAATTTCTTCTTGTGAAATACGATGCGATTGCGAGGTATTTAAAAATAGGGTAGGGCGTACAAAGAATCCTTTTTTAGGAATCTCACAATTACTCTGATACATTTCAGCACCGTCGGCTTTTCCTATTTTTAAATAGTCATTTATTTTTTGAAGTTGGGCTTTTGAGTTAATGGCGCCGATATCGGTATTCTTATCTAATGGATCGCCTACTATCAATGTTTCTAATCTGTCTTTTAATTTTTGAATCACTTCATCAGCTACACTTTCTTGAACAAACAAACGCGAACCGGCACAACACACATGTCCTTGATTAAAGAAAATGCCATTTACAAGACCTTCAACAGCTTGGTTGATAGGAGCATCTTCAAATATGATATTGGCAGCTTTTCCCCCTAATTCTAAAGTTAATTTTTTATGAGTTCCGGCTGTTGCTTTTTGAATCCATTTGCCCACATTTGTACTTCCAGTAAATGCAATTTTATCTACATCTTTATGATTAACAATTGCTGCACCTGTAGCGCCAAACCCAGTAACTATATTTACTACGCCATCTGGTAAACCACTCTCTTGAATAATTTCAGCTAGTTTAAGCGCTGTAAGTGGAGTAGTTTCTGCTGGTTTTAAAACTACGGTGTTACCTGTTGCTAGTGCTGGTGCAATTTTCCAAGCCGCCATTAGAAGTGGAAAATTCCATGGTATAATTTGTCCGGCAACACCTAATGATTTGGGTGAACGGTTAGGAAATGCATATTCTAATTTATCAGCCCATCCTGCATAGTAAAAAAAATGATTAGCAGCTAACGGAACATCTATGTCTCTACTCTCTCTAATTGGCTTTCCGCCATTCATACTTTCAATTACCGCTAACTCACGCGCACGTTCTTGCATTAATCGTGCAATACGAAAAATATATTTAGCACGTTCTTTAGCTGGAGTTTTACTCCAAGTTTTGTTATAGGCTTGTCGAGCAGCTTTTACAGCAATATCTACATCTTTCTCGTTAGCCTCGGCAATTTGCGCAATACTGTTTTCGTTAGCAGGATTTATGGTTTCGAAATATTTTCCAGAGTTTGGTTTCACAAATTTACCATTGATAAAAAGCTCATATTGTTTTTGTAATCGAATATGGTCGGTGGCTTCAGGTGCTGGTGCATATTTCCAGTCTGTAAAAAACTCTAACTTATTTTCTTTTTGTTTTGCCATAAAAACTTCTTAAAATTTCATTAATCAATACTTATATAATCTTTACTAAAATAAATGCCCTTAGCTTCTTTTTCTAATTGTAAAATAACATCGTTGGCTAATGAGCTGGCACCAAAACGAAACCACTTGTTGTTTAGCCAAGCGTTTCCTAATGTTTCATGTAACATAACTAAATACTGTAACGCACCTTTGGCGGTACTAATTCCGCCAGCGGGTTTCATGCCAACCATAATACCTGTTTTATAATAAAAATCTTTAATAGCGTCAAGCATAACCAAGGTAACAGGCATAGTAGCAGCAACGCCAATTTTACCAGTAGAAGTTTTTATAAAATCGGCACCAGCACACATGGCTAAATCGCTGGCTCTACGTACATTATCGAGGGTAGAAATTTCTCCGGTTTCAAAAATTACTTTTAATCTTGCGTTGTGTTTTTGGCAAAGAGTCTTTATGTTAGCAATTTCGTCGTAAACAAAATTGTAATTTCCTTTCAAAAATTCACCACGGCTAATCACCATATCAATCTCATCGGCGCCGTTTTCAAGAGCAAGAGTAGTATCTAATAATTTGATTTTTAAGGAAGAGTTGCCACTTGGAAACGCTGTTGATACCGAGGCTACTTTTACATTACTGCCTTTTAAAGCATCTTTAGCTACTTTTACAAATGTGGGATATACACATACTGCCGCCGTGGAAGGTAAGTTGGGTAATTGATCGTGTGGATGCATGGCTTTATAGCACATTTGTTTTACCTTGCCTTCTGTATCTTTTCCTTCTAATGTAGTAAGGTCAATCATATTCAGAGCCAATTTTAAGGCCTGCACTTTGCTTTCTTTTTTAATACTACGTGTATTAAAACGAGCAACCCTTTCTTCAATACCTACTTGGTCTATTGTAGGACTATCTTTGAAATTGTAGGTCATGTTAATTATTTTTAAAAGGAAATATTACCCTCAAAAATAAGATATTTAATTGTATTTTTAAATTCTTTAATTAAAGAGTTTTGAGTTTGGATAATCATATATTTTCTGGGCAACCTGAATTAGTTTCGGTAGCAGATAAATCACATTTGTTATCACATCGAGGGATTGTGATATGGATGACTGGTTATTCAGGGGCTGGTAAAACAACACTTGCCTATCATTTGGAAAAACGATTGCATGATGAAGGTATTTTAACGGCGGTTTTAGATGGTGATGTATTAAGACAAGGAATAAATGCAGGACTTGGTTTTTCATTAAGCGACAGACGTGAAAACATTAGGCGCACTGCTGAATTAGCAAAGCAATTAGCTAGTTGTGGAATAGTGGTGATTTGTAGTTTAATAACACCTACTAATGAATTGAGAGCTTTGGCTGAAGATATTATTGGTCAGGAGCGGTTTGTTTTATATCATATTGCCACACCATTATCTGTATGCGAGGAACGAGATGTTAAGGGTTTTTATGCTAAAGCACGACAAGGAGAGATAAAAGAATTTACTGGAATAACAAATCCTTTTGAGGAACCTAAAAACGCATTATATGCAATTAATCCGAGTACGCTCACTATTCAAGAAAGTGTGGCGATAATGTTTGATGATATTTTTCCTTTATTAGCAATTTAAAGATGTTTATTTGGTGCGATAAATTTTTAAAAAGAGGGCTATCAATTCCAAATAAAAAAATATTTGGGAACTATAATTTTTCGTGTTACGAAGATATTAATCATATTGCAGAGTCAGAGTGGGAGAGGGCACTAAATGGAGCGAATTTGTTTTTGTCATATAACTATCTTAAAGCGCTTCAACTACAACAAACAAATGTTTTTAGGTTTAGATACGTGTTGGTATATAACAGAAAGAATCCTATAGGCGTTATTTACTTTCAAATAAATGATTTTTCGGCTTCATTATTTGGAGAACTTGTAGAATCACAAATTAATGATTTAAAAAACCACCGTTCATCTGTTTTTCAGAAGTATATTGAAAAAAATAAAAACGAAACCGTTATGCGTTTGGTTACATGTGGTAATAATTTTATAAGTGGTGAACATGGATTTTATTTAAATATAAATCAACGCAAAACGCGATTTAAAGTATTGGAAGAAGTCATAGATTGTGTGTCGAGGGTTGAGAAATTAAGAGGTAAAATTTCGGCTGTATTGGTAAAAGATTTTTATGAGGAAACCTTTGGAAATAAGGATTGTTGGTATTGTCCTAAGTTTATTCATTTTAATGGAGAACCAAATATGATTGTGCAAATACCGGAAGGTGTGAGCAAATTAGAAGATTACTTAGCCAAGTTTTCTAAAAAATATAGAAATAGAGCAAAAGGAATTTTAAAAGCAGCCGAACCATTAGTAAAAAAACGATTAACACTTGAAGAATTAAAAGAACATAAACAAAGTATATATAAATTATATACCAATGTTTTTTTACAAGCTAAGTTTAAATTAGCTCTTGTAGGAGAAAATTATTTTATAGACGTGATGCAACAATTACCACATCAATTTTATATGGATGCTTGGTTCTTAAATGGAAAAATGGTTTCATTTGCTGGAGGATTTTTTTTAGAAAACGAAATAGAAGCTCATTATGTGGGGTTTGATTATGATATAAATAAGGAGTATGATTTGTATCAAAATATTTTATATAGCTATTTAGATACCACCATACTTGCCAATAAACGATTTTTAAACCTTGGGCGTACAGCCTCGGAAATAAAATCAACTATTGGTGCTAAAGCACACGAATTAATTTGTTACATCAGACCTCAAAATACCGTTTCAAAATTAATTTTAAAACCATTTATTCAGTTTTTACAACCTACGCAATGGATTCCACGGAATCCATTTAAAGAAGGAGAGTAGATGTGCAATAAATTTTGACTAATATCGTTATACTTGTACTAAATTTAGCCTTATGCTGTCGCAAACGTGGCACCGAAATATTTTTTTGTTTGGAATTATTGCTCTTGTTACAGGCTTATTGTTTGGTGCAGCGCCCACTAGTATTTCTCAAGCTATCTTATTAGCCAATTGGCTACTTGAAAAAGATTTTTTAAGAAAATGGAATCAAGTAAAATCTAATAAATTGTTTTGGGTTTTAATGTCGTTATTTATAATTCATATACTTGGATTGCTTTATACTTCTGATGTTACAAGGGGAGTAGAGGATATTAAAACAAAATTACCTTTAGTTATAATTCCATTGGTGTTGTTTACTACTAAGTCATTTAACTCTTATGAATTAAAATTAGTATATCGTTTCTTTTTGTTGGGTATAGTGGGCAGTACCCTTTATTGTTTTATGGTTTATGCGGGACTTACACATAAAACAATAATTGATGTAAGACAAGCATCTGTTTTTATGTCGCATATTCGCTTCTCATTAATTATTGCGTTTGCTATTATCGCTTTTATTTATCAAATAATACATGAAACAAATAAAAGCACTAAAGTTGGGTTAACGATAGTGGTTTTATGGTTGTTCTTTTTTATGTATAAGTTAGAGATGGCAACTGGGGTTATTTGTTTTTTGATTACAGGTATAGTTTTGTTGTTTTATATTGTTGTTTCTAGAGCCTCTAAATTAGGGTTTATAATACTTTCAATGTTATCGGTAGCTACTATCTTTTATGTGTATATAACGGTGTCAAAAAGCATAACAATGTATGAGCCCATTCGTACAAACTCAGCCAACATTTTAGTTGATAACACAATAAATAATAGAAATTACTATCAGGACACAACATCACTATTATCTGAGAATGGAAATTTAATATTAGTGAATATAAATGATGAGGAATTAAAAAGAGAATGGGAAAAGCGAAGTACTTTAAATTTTGATGGCCTTGACAATAAGAAAAACCTTTTAAAATATACACTTTATCGTTTTATGGCAAGTAAGGGATTAAGGAAAGATTCGGTGGGAATTACCAAATTAAGTGATTTAGAAATTAAGCACATTGAAGATGGTAATACTAATTTTAAATATACGAATAATAGTGGATTAATAATTAGATGGAGGGAGTTGGTTTGGGAATATGTAAGCTACACTCATGGTAAGAACCCATCTGGTCATACCCTAGCTATGCGAATAGAATTTTGGAAAACAGGTTGGTATATTCTCCAGCATCATTTTTTATTTGGTGTTGGAACGGGTGATATACAAATAGAATATAATAAAGCCTATCAAGCCATGAACTCACAACTTACTAAAGAATGGCAGTTGCGTTGTCATAATCAATACCTCGCTATTTTAATTGCTTTTGGCATAGGAGGGTTGTTTGTTTTTTTATTATACATGTTTTATCCAGTATGGCACTTAAGAAGTTATTTACATCCCTTATTTTGGCCTTTTTTTATCATAATATTATTATCTTATATCTCTGAAGATACACTTGAAACACAGGCCGGAGTAACATTCTTTATTTTATATTATTCATTATTCCTCTGGTTGGCTGAAGCTAAAAAGACTGAGAGGTAAGTATTAAGTTTTTATTGTGTAAAACTTATTTTGTAGGGGGTTATAATACAAAAAAGTAATTAGCAAATTGCATTTTTAATCATTACTCGTTGCAAAAACCATTACATACATTATTATTTGTTTTTTGTGTTTGCTTAGTGTTACTGGGTATAAGTTTTATCTTTCCAGAGAAAGGTGTATTTATTACAAATACATTAAACATCCGTTTTCCTACTTTTCAGTCTTTGTTTCATCAAAAGAAAATAGAGAAGGTGGATATTAGTAAAATAATAGAATTAGCAGATGAAGAGGATAAAGCTGTAGAAGCTTTGGTACTAAAAAAAGATTCAGTTTCTGTTTTAGATTCTTCTGAATTAGAAAAACCAATTGGCACTAAATTAATGGCCACCTCTGCAAGTACCGTTCAATTGAGTACTGAAATTCAATATAAGAATGAGAACAAATCAGCCTTAACTAAATTTTTTGATGCTTTAGCTCACATTGATAATGAACCAAAGAGTATAAGAATATTGCATTATGGTGATTCGCAAATAGAAGGAGATAGAATTACAGATTATTTAAGATTAAAATTACAAAATCAATTTGGTGGAGAAGGACCCGGGCTAGTTTCCTTCATGCCTGTAGCTTCAAGTGTAATAAATAAAATGTCGTGGAGTCCCACATGGGATCGTTATCCAGTATTTGCCGGAAAAGATAAAAGAGTAAATCATAGTAATTTTGGCGCTTTAGCTCATATTACGCGCTTTAGTGCTTATAATACAATGACAGACACTGGCTCTATAAAATCAGCTTGGGTAAAGATAATGACCTCTAAAAATGGAGGCGAAAAAGCAGCTGCTTATAAGAAAATGAAATTATTTTATGGCGGGTCACAATCTAAAACCTATATGGAGTTATATGAAAACGGAACACTTAATTCATCAGATTCATTGTTAGCAGGAGGTAATTTTAATATAAAAGAGTTTAAACTTAATCAATCGGCTTTGTTACATGAGTTTAGGTTTAAGGGAAAAGATAGTCCTGATTTTTATGGAATATCATTAGAGGGGGGAAAAGGAGTGATGGTGGATAATTTTGGATTAAGAGGAAGTTCGGGTACTTTTTTTAATCAGATTAATTTTTCACAATTAAAAAACTTTTATGATTACCTGAATGTAAAATTGATTATACTTCAGTTTGGAGGAAACTCCTTGCCTTACATTGAAACACCTGAACAAGCAGCGAATTTTGGTAAATACTTAAAGTATCAAATAGGTATTATAAAAAAGGTGGCTCCACAGGCTTCTATTCTAGTAATTGGACCAGCTGACATGAGTGTAAAACTTGGCACCGAGTATGTTACCCATCCTCAACTTGAAAACTTAAGAGATGCTATTAAGCAGAATGCATTTGAAATGGATTGTGCGTTTTTTGATATGTATGCTTGTATGGGAGGTCGTAATAGTATGTTAGCTTGGGTAGAACAAGGTATTGCAGCCAGAGATTACATTCATTTTAGTCCTGCGGGTGCACGTAAAATTGCGGTGTTATTATATGCCTCATTAAGTAAAGATTATAATAACTATTTAAAGAAGGAGAAACAATGAAGAAATGGCAATTGAATAATAAAAATATCTGGATAATGCTTGTTTTGATTAGTGGGGTGCTAAAATCACAAACATCGACTGCACCTATTGTACATCAAGATAAAAGCAAGTTATTGCTTGCAAGAGATAGTTCATTATTCTTGAAGTTATATCAAAAAATGGATGAAATGCAAGAGGGTAAAAAAGATAGAATATATATAGCACAAATGGGGGGTTCTCATACACAAGGTGGGTTGTGGGCAGAACAACTTATGAATGGTTTTCAAGGACTAGGAAATTATACTGGTGGTGGGATTTATGTTTTTCCATTTAAAATTGTTCGTTCCAATACACCTAGTTTTTATCGCTCATTTGGCATTGGTAAGTGGAAAAGATGTCGAAGTGCCATATCTAAAGAGTTGTGTAATAATTTAGGTGTAAGTGGAATGGCGGCAATTACAAACGACAGCGTTAGTAGTTTTGGTTTTAAATTATTAGCTACAAGCAATCCTAAATCATTTAACTCATTAAAAGTGTATCATAATTTTAATTCTAATTTTAAGATGAGTTTAATGGATTCTACACTAAAGTATCAACAAATAGACTTTAGAGAAAATGGATATTCAGAATTTGTGTTTGAAAATGAAATAGACTCTGTTCTGTTTAAAGTTTTAAGATTAGATACTCTTCAAAGAGATTTTGTATTAAGAGGAATGAGTGCTGAAAATAGAAATCGCGGCTTTTATTATGCCACCTTAGGTGTTAATGGTGCAAGCACATCTTCATTTCTTCGTTGTACAGAATTTCAGAATGATTTAAAAGCCATTCCGCCAGATATGGTTATTTTTTGTTTGGGAGTAAACGACACACACGATATGAATTTTACAAAAGAAAGATTTATTGCTAATTATGATAGTTTGGTAAATCAAATTAAGAAAGTATCGCCTGATTGTGCCTTCTTATTTGTAACCACTACCGATAATTATATCAGACGAAAAACTCCCAACAAAAGACCTATTAAAGCTGCCGAAGCCGCTTACGAACTAGCAGAGAAGCACAAAGGAGCGGTGTATGATTTATATGCTGTAATGGGAGGTTATAAAAGTATTTATAAATGGTATAGAGCTGGATACGCTTCAAGAGATAAAGTACATTTTAGCGGGAAAGGATATAGAATTATTGGCACCATGATGTTTGACGCGATTAGAAGAAATTACAACTATCACAGTAAATTAAAAAAATAAATAAAAACAGCACACGTGCAAGATTTATTATCATATATAACACCTTACCTTGTTTATACCAAGGGAGAACCCATTATTTTCACGCAATTATATTTCTGGGGATTTTTTGGTATAGTTCTTTTAGGTTATTCGTTTATATATAAGATGAATAAAGCACGCACTATTTACTTGCTGTTGGTGAGTTTCTTTTTCTATTATAAAACCAGTGGTTTCTTCTTAATTCTTTTATTGTTTACTATTATAAGCGATTATAATTGGGGGCGGTTAATTAGTAAAACAAAATCTATCGCTAAGAAAAAGATTTTTGTTACAATAAGCATGATTTTAAACCTAAGCCTGTTGTGCTATTTTAAGTATGCTTATTTCTTTGTAGAAAGCGTTCATGATATTGCTGGTACGGATGTTCATTTCTATAACCATTTTAGTGAATTTAGTAATACATTTTTTGGCACAAAAGATCCGCTTGATAAATTGCTTTTACCTGTAGGGATTTCATTTTTTACTTTTCAATCTATATCCTATATTATTGATTTATATCGAGAAAAAATCACACCTGTTAAATCCATTTTTGATTATGGTTTCTTTGTGTGTTTTTTTCCACATCTTGTTGCTGGGCCAATAGTAAAAGCTAATGAGTTCTTATATCAAATTTATCAGCCTTATAGTTTAACTCGCAAAGAGTTTGGTTATGCTGTATTTTGGATTATAAACGGGTTAGCTAAGAAAATTATGGCTGATTATATTGCTGTAAATTATATTGATCGCATATTTGATAATCCTAATTATTATTCTGGAGTTGAAACAATTTTTGGAATCTTTGGCTACTCACTGCAAATTTATGCAGATTTTAGCGGCTATACTGATATTGCTATAGGTATTGCTTTGTTACTAGGCTATCGTTTAAAAACAAATTTTAAATCTCCTTATAAAGCTCAAGATGTAAGTGAGTTTTGGAAACGTTGGCACATCTCATTATCATCTTGGTTAAAGGATTATTTATACATACCATTAGGCGGTAATAGAAATGGAACTATTGGTTCATATATTTGTATCGCTTTTCTTTCAATAGTACTTGTACTTTTAACAGGTGAGTTATGGTTGTTATTAGTGTTATTGTTGCTTGCGATGATATGCGTACTTATCGCCTATTTTTCCGAAAGTTTTAAAAAGAGCATTAATACGAATGTGAATTTAATGGTAACTATGCTATTAGGAGGTTTTTGGCATGGTAGTTCATGGTTGTTTGTAATTTGGGGCGGTTTAAATGGTATAGGTTTGGTTATACATAAATTGTGGTTAAAAATTTCTCCATTTAAAAATTCTAATTCATTCTTCGTTAAATTTTGGAGTGTAATGATTACTCTTACATTCATTAGTTTTACTCGTATATTTTTTAGAAGCGATAGTTTACAGACTGTAAATTTAATTTTTGACAGAATTGTAAATCATTTTGGTGGGTTATTAACTCTGCAGGTTATACAAGGATATGCGATAGTTTTTAGCGTGATGTTAATAGGCTATCTCATACATTGGGTTCCTGAATCCTTTAAAGAAAAATACCGATTACGTTTTGCAACCCTGCCTTTACCTATTATGGGTTTAGTAGTTGTAGTGGCGGTGTTTTGTATTTATCAGCTTATTAGTGGCGAAATGCAACCGTTTATTTATTTTCAGTTTTAGCTTTTTATGGAATAATTTTTTATACCTCTATATAATTTTTGTATTCACCTATTCTCCAGCCACAAGTGTTTTCAATAGCCAACAAAAATTTGTCTTTAAGGCTTAATTTTATTTGAGAGCTGTCGAACTTAAAGCTCCACTGTTGATTATTTACTCTATCTTGTAAAACTTTAGGATGAGTTTCTTTAAATTCTTCCAAACTATCTATTTGTGAATAATCAAATTCTTCTACTTGTGCTATGTTCTTTTTCATCCATTCATCATCGTGCCACATTTTATGAAAATTCTCTTGCTTAGCTTGTTGCGCTTTGGGAGGTTTCACCCACCCATAATGATAGATAGAGGCGTCTATTAATTTTACTTGTAATTTAGAGTTATCTTTTTTTCTAAAACCCTGTGCGTCTTTATAAGACCGAATTGATTTATTATTTTTAATAATTCGAATTTCTTTTCTGTACCAACGTCTTGAATTACCAACATAACTATAAGAACCATAAAAATGTACATAATTGAATAATAATCCGTCAACCTGTTTATCATCTTTATACTTCAGCATAGCTTCATGTATGGAGGGTAAATATTTTTCATGTACACACTCATCACTTTGTATATAAAAACACCAGTCTGCATCTTTGTTTATGGCATCAAACGCTTTATTCGTTTCATCTGCTAATACTTGACCTCCTTGACGCAAGCTATCATTCCAAGTAGTTTCAATGATTCTTAATTTAGGAGAGTTAATACTTTTAATTAATTGCAACGTATCATCATCACTTTTTCCAACAGCAACTATTACCTCATCACAAATGGGCAAGATTGAGGAAATAGCTTCTACAACTGGATAGTCGTACTTTATAGCATTTCGTATTATAGTAAAGCCTGCTACCTTCATTCATTAAAACTCAGGATTTCGTCCTACAAAGTTTTGAGGAGTAATTTTTAATAACTCTGTTTTAACTTCGTTGCTTACGTTTAATCCATTTATAAAAGTATGCATCGATTCTTTTGTAACATGCGTGTTGGTGCGAGTTAAATCTTTTAATGCTTCATAAGGTTTTGGATAGCCTTCTCTTCTTAAAATAGTTTGTACAGCCTCTGCAACAACAGCCCAATTATTTTCTAAATCATTTGCAAAGGCACTTTCGTTTAATATTAACTTATCTAGTCCTTTTAAAATACTTTTATACGAAATAAGAACATGTGCCATAGGCACACCTAAGTTACGTAATACAGTACTATCGGTTAAGTCGCGCTGTAATCGAGACACAGGAAGCTTTGCTGATAGATGTTCAAGTAAAGCATTAGCAATTCCTAGGTTACCTTCAGCGTTTTCAAAATCTATTGGGTTTACTTTGTGTGGCATAGCAGAAGATCCAATCTCTCCAGCCTTTAATTTTTGTTTAAAATATTCCATCGAAACGTATGTCCAAATATCTCGGCACATATCTAGTAAAATAGTGTTTATACGTTTCATTACATCACAATATGCGGCAATATTATCGTAATGTTCAATTTGTGTAGTGAATTGGCTTCTTCTTAATCCAAGAATATTATTTACAAAATCGTTTCCAAATGCAATCCAGTTGTGATGAGGATAAGCTACGTAATGCGCATTAAAATTCCCTGTTGCTCCTCCAAATTTTGCTGAATAAGGAATGGTTTGAAGTTGCTCCAGTTGTTTTTCTATTCTTTCTACAAAAACAAAAATTTCTTTTCCCATTCGGGTTGGAGAAGCTGGTTGCCCATGTGTACGTGCTAATAATGAAACTGACTTCCACTCTTGAGCTAATGCTTTAAGCTTTAAAACTACATGATTTAATGTAGGTAGGATAACTTGTAAAGTTGCTTGTTTTAAGGATAATGGTATTGAGGTGTTATTAATGTCTTGTGAGGTTAATCCAAAATGTACAAATTCTAAATAAAGTTCTAATCCTTGATTTTTTAATTTATCTTTAACAAAATATTCTACCGCTTTAACATCATGGTTTGTTGTTTTTTCAGTTTCTTTAATTGTTTCAGCATCGGCAAAAGAAAAATCAGTATAAATTGATTTTAGTGATTCAATTTGTGTGTGAGATAATTTAGGAAGTTGTGCTAATCCTTGTTGTGTTAATAAAATAAAGTAATCAATTTCTACTTGCACGCGGTATTTAATTAATCCAAATTCTGAGAAAAATGGAGACAACTCTTGTGTTGCCTTTCTATAACGACCATCAACGGGTGAAATAGCGGTTAGGGCATTTAATTCCATAGTAATAAAATAAAGGGTAAATATAGTTAATTTTTACCTATACGGGACTAATGTAAAATCTGATAAGACACAGAATCTAACGTAAATTTTACCAAACCTGTTTTTTTAGAAAAAAAACAATCTGTTACAAGTTGAGGTAGTGTAGATACAACATCGTAACTGTTTATAATTTTATAATAGTATTTTCCGTTTAATTGAAGAGAGTCCATGTTTATAATTTTATTGTTTAAATCATAGTTTCTAAACAAACTATAATTACTTGAATTGGCTCCGTGTAATATCATGTTGGTGTCGGCAAAAACTAAATCGTATCCTAACTTATCTGGATAACCTGCTGCACCTAAATAATACATTGCCAGATTTTTTCCTAAAAATTTGTATCGCCCATATTTAGCTTCGCCATATAATGCGGTGTTTTTATCTGGACATTCGCAGGTGGCAGTTTGTGTGTAAACAGTGTTATAGGTTTCTACAAATTTTAATTGAAGGGTATCTATGTTGCTTGCAAAACGAAAAGTAGTGTCTTTAGTTACAATTATTGATTTGCTTTCATTTGTAAGCGTAAGTGCATGTGAGCCCAAACAGTTGTTGCCCTCACAAGCCTCTTCGTCTTTTTTACAACTAATAAAAAAAACAAGGGTAGCTAGAATAAAAAATAATTTAGAAACAGACATGTTTTTATTGAATTAAAATAAGTTTTTGTATAACCTGACTTTCTTTATTCTGCAATTTTATAAAATAAACACCTTTATTTAAACAGGATAAATCAACTATTTGTGAAGAGTTTTCAATGTTGTTTTTTAAAACCGATTGCCCATTTATCGAATAAACTTCAAAATGCGTATAATATATCTCGGGTTGTTTTATAGTAATGATGTGAGTTGTAGGGTTTGGGAAAATACTTAAATGGTGAGTAGCCGTGTTTGTATTCTGAATATTTGTTGGCGTGCCATCGTACTTAATTTGAGCATGATTAGCGCCATCTATTAAATGCAACAAACTATCAGCGCCTATTAATGCAAAGGCTACTTTAATGCTATCTAAAGGATTAACAGTAAATGGACCACTGCTCATGACATTAATAACATCATTTCCGCTACCATTTAATCCAGCAGCTAATCTAGGGGTAGATAAGGTAAGGTATTTGTCTTTAGAGTCCACACCATTAGCAAAATCTATTCCGCCATTACCACCACTTACATGATCTACTGCATAAAAATTAGGCGATGCTGTATTAGTTAATAATTTTATACCTCCATATTTTCCTCCTGTATTGGTACAAAAAGTGTAACCCATTCTAGTAGCTGCATCATAACCGCTTCGATTTTGAGCATAGGTAGCCCCATCAATATCCCAGTCTGCAAAGATTCCAACATACATGTTTTTTAATGTATCAGTACTATGGATGTTTCTAACTATATATTCCCAGATTACAAATTGCGTGTTGGGTGTAGTTGCCCAAGCGTATGTATTTTGATTAACATGAATGTTTAATGGATTAAAAGATAAGTTATCGTTTAATTTTGATTTTGTATCAAAGTCTGAAAAAACAGAAGGTATTTGTAGAGCAATACGATTGATGGTTCCAAAATCAACATCAGAAACGGAGGGATTAGCACCGCGTACACAGTCGGAAACTTTAGTGGTATCTGTTCCAATCATTAGACCAGCTTCATATAATAAAGCAGTGTTTTTATATTTAAATCCTAAACCTTGGTTTTGAGCATCTTGGTTATATCCTATTTTTCCTTTACTTGTGGCTGTGGTACTTACATCGTTAATATCAATATTGATATAATCTACATTAACAAACAACGTAAAAAATTGTTTGGCTTGATAGCTTCCGTCGCTTAACAGCACTTCAAAATCTATAGGTTGATTAATAGGAATACTACCACTTAACTTAAATTTAAAAGGATCGGAAGTGTGTGTGGCGCTTGCTAAGGTATTGATGCTACCTAAATTAGTTGTATTATCAATCACCACAGCAAAAGGACTTAAAGGCGTTACAGAAACAGATAAAGCAGAGGTAGGATTTAAATAGTTGATAAAAGTGCCCACAATATTTAATGTGTCACCAATAACAAAAGAGTTGTCATTATTATCAGTTACGGTTTTACTTGTCATTACTACACTTGGAACCGCAGGATCGGTGAGAGCTCGATATAAATTAATTCTGCCAGCGCCAAGTTTATTAAGATATGATGGGTTTTGAGGATAGATATTGTCAGCGGTTACTTTTAATCGTTCGCCCACTTGCATACCAGTGAATGATGGAAAATAATGTTTTACAATGCCGGCTGCACCAGCAACAACAGGAGACGACATAGAAGTACCACTACTAGTAATATAAAAACTACCAGGCCAGGTAGAATTTACGTTATCGCCTGGAGCACACACATCTACCATGTAACCGTAGTTTGAAGAGCCTTGTTTAGTGTCGCTTGCGGTGGTGTTAGCTACCGATAAAACGTAATTATAAGCTGCTGGAAAAAAATCACCATCAACTGCATTGTTTCCAGCGGCACATACAACGAGCGCGTTTTTATTAATAGTTGCATAATCAATTATATCCTGACCATATTGGCTACTGCCGCCACCTCCCCAAGAACAATTAATGATTTGGCAACCATGATCAGCAGCATATTTAATACCTTCGTAAGCTGCAATTAAGTTTCCACCAGCATCAGCAATTTTTACAGGTAATATTTTGCAATTAAATCCAGTACCTGCTCCACCTAAATTATTATCAGCAGTAGCGCCTGCAAGTCCACTTACATGTACACCATGTGCATTAGCTTCCCATGTAGCATCGTTATCATTCATACCTAAATCCCAACCCATGTAATTATCTATATAGTTATCGCCATCGTTATCTATTCCGTCTATTATATCATTATAATTACGTTTGATACTATTAAACAAATCAGGATGTGTTTTATCAATTCCCGTATCTGTTATGCCAATTACAATAGATGAATCGCCTTTATCAATATTCCAAGCATTAAAACAATTAATGGTTTGTAAATGATATTGGTCGGTTGGGTTGGCTAATGGATCGTTAGGATTATAACTTAATTTTGGAATAAAATGCGGTTCGGCATAAATTAAAACATTTGATAATAATAATTTATTAATTGCTTTTTCTACTGATAATGGAGAAATATATTTTACTTCATAAATTAAAGATAAATCAGCGTATGCTTGACCAGCAGCATTGTAAGGTGTTTCAGGGGCTTGATTAAATGGAAATTTTTTTTGTAAACTATTTGCTTGTATGGCACTTAAAAGTTGATTAAATAACGGATGCTCAATTCGGTTATTAGTACATAGATGCGCATATTGTGGTTTTACTTTTATAATAATGGTGTTTGATAGATAATCCGATTCATTAATTTGGTGTGGTAATGTATATATCTTTTGTGCAAAGGCACAATAACCTAGACACAAAATAAGTATTGTAATAACGCTTTTCATGGTTAGTTAATTAATATTCTAAAGGTAGGAAAATTAATTTAGTTTTAAAACTTTATACATTAACCATAACAATTATTATAATACATTTGTTAAATCATGCCAAACGTTGAACTTTTACAAACAATTCCGCAGTTGATGTTTGAAGAAATTGTAGCCCACATCTCATCATTTGATTTAGATAATAGAGCTCTACAAAAACATGAGTTTGTGGCTGTTTCTTGTCAAAAAAAGATTATTGCATTTGGTAGAATTAAAGAACACTCTACTTGTTCGGAACTTTGTTCTTTGGGAGTTTTAGAGCCTAAACGATTAAAAGGTTTTGGAAAAAAAGTGGTACAGGCTTTAATAAATAAAGCCACTCAACCTTTGTTTTTAGTTTGTATTATTCCAGATTATTTTAAACCAATGGGGTTTGAAATTTGTGAAAAATATCCAATGGAAATTGCCCAGAAATTACGCTATTGTACAAATGAATTGGTAGTGCCCGAAAAATATGTAGTTATGCAATATAAGACAAAGGTTTAATTTATAATTTTATCTTTGTGATCTAATTTTTTTATATGAGTTATATTATTTCAGGCATTCAACAATTGGGCGTTGGAAACACCAATGTTCATGAAACATTTAAGTGGTATCGTCAAGCGTTTGGCACTGATATTAAGATTTTTGAGGAGGCAGCAATGGCAGAGTTAATGTTGCCTTATACAGATAATAAACCTCATGCACGCCACGCTATTTTAGCTATAAGCATGAATGGCGGAGGTGGATTTGAGATTTGGCAATATACTAGCAGAACAGCCCAAAAAACCAACTTTACAATACAATTAGGTGATTTAGGAATATTTGCTGGTAAAATAAAATCGTTTAACATTCAAGAATCATACAATCATTTAAAAAAATTTGGAGCAAAGCTATTAACAGAAATAACGCAATCGCCAGATAACCGAAAGCATTTTTATTTACTCGATTTGTGGGGAAATGTATTTGAAGTAATTGAAGAAAAAACATCTTGGTATCAACAATCTAATTTTTCAACGGGTGGAATTCTAGGTGCAGTAATAGGAGTAAGTGATATAAATAAATCAATTGGTTTATATCAAACTGTGTTAGGATTTGATAAAATTATAAGCGACACAACTGCTGAATTTATGGATTGGAAAGGAGTAGAAGGTGCGCATAAAAAATTTAGAAGAGTTGTTTTACGTAATTCTAAGCCTCGTGAAGGCAGTTTTGGCCCATTATTAGGAGACAATGAAATTGAACTTATTCAAGCTTTAGATTATTCGCCTCGTAAAATATATGAAAACCGCTTATGGGGTGATTGTGGATTTATACATTTGTGTTTTGATATCAAAAACATGAAAGCCTTAGAAGAGGCTTGCAAAAAAGCAGGACAACCTTTTACAGTAGATGGCGGAGCAGGATTTGAGATGGGCGAGGCAGCAGGACATTTTACCTATATCGAAGATGGAGATGGAACCTTAATAGAATTTGTAGAAACCAAAAAGCTACCAGTTATTAAAAAAATTGGATGGTATTTAGATTTAAGAAAGAGAGATCCTAAAAAACCATTACCTAACTTTATTTTAAAAGCTTTACGATTTAGTAGAGTAAAAGATTAAGCAATTAGGCTATATCTCAAACATAATATCATATAATTTTGTGATTTAAGTCATAAGGTTTAATAAACGCTTGCAATAATTTTGTTCTGAAAAATGACACTATTATTAGTGAAAATAAAAGTATAAGCGATTTAAAGTAGAGATGTTTATTGAGAATGATATTCTTGTAACATGGGGTGGCGTTGCAAAAAAATATAAGAAAGGAGAATACATCTTTCAGGAGGGCGAACCAGCCCAATTTTTTTATCAGATAGTTTCGGGCAGGGTAAGAATGTTTAATGTTGGAAGTCAGGGAAAAGAGTTTACCCATTTAGAATTTATGAGTGGCGAGAGCTTTGGAGAACCTGCGTTGTTAATTGATATGCCTTATCCCGCATCGGTTGTGGCAGTGGAGGATACTGTTATTATAAAATTAAAAAAAGAGAGCTTTTGTGATTTACTTAATAATTATCCTGCTCTTGAAAAAAAATTAACCTATATATTAGCCAAAAGAATTTATAACAAAACAGTTACGGCTCGCGAAATGATAAACACTTCGCCAGAGGTGCGCATTTTAGCTGTATTAAATGGGTATAAAAAAAGAAAGTTTGAAATAGATAACATGATAGAAATACCCTATACTCGCCAAGAAATAGCTAATTTTACAGGCTTGAGAGTAGAAACGGTTATAAGAACTTTAAATAAAATGAATTTAAACGGAGTAGTTAAAATTTCGAATCGAAAACTATTCTATTAACAAAAACAAAAAATTACGTTATGAAATTTACTACGAACTTTTGGATTAAAATCTCAATTCTTAATTTAATACTTGTGGCCTCTTTGGGCGTTTTAATGCGGTATAAAATTGGTTTTGAGTTTCCGTATTTTTCTCAAAAAAACATACAACACGCTCATTCTCATTTTGCTTTTTCGGGTTGGATAGCCCACTCATTATACATTTTAATTATTTACTATATAATTCATCGGGTAGAACATAATTACTCTAAGTTTTATCAAAAATCTGTTTTACTTAATTTAATTTTTTCTTATGGAATGATTATTTCTTTTTTTGTAAGTGGGTATAGTTTTATATCTATTGTTTTAGCTACTTTGGTAATTTTTAATAGTTGGTTTTTAAGTTATTTTATTTTTAAAGACCTTAATAAAATTAGTCCTTACCAACCAAGTATTATATGGTTTAAAGCTGCATTGTGGTTTAATAATGTATCGGCAATAGGGCCATTTTATTTAGCGTATGTTATATCTTCTCGTAATTTTAATGAGCAATGGTATTTAGCGTCGGTGTATTATTATTTACATTTTCAGTATAATGGATTTTTTACATTTGCTTGTATAGGCTTTATGATTAATAAGCTTACTAAGTTTCTACCTGATTATCAATATAACAAACGTTTGTTTACGCTTTTTTTAGCTACGTGTATTCCGGCTTATTTTTTATCGGTATTGTGGGCTAAATTACCAATGTGGTTGTATATTATTGTTGTGATTGCTGCTATTATACAAGTGGTAGCATGGTTTATGTTTGTTAAGGATATAAGAAAAGCCCTTAAAGGAGAAAACTTGCTACCTCGCTTTGCTAAATTTATGTTTTTATATGTTGGGCTAGCTTTTACCATAAAATTATTATTACAATTGGGTTCAACAATACCCGAGGTGAGTCATTTAGCTTTTGGATTTAGACCAGTTGTTATTGCTTATCTACATTTAGTGTTATTGGCTGTTATTTCTGTGTATTTGTTAGCGTATTTTTATGCCAACGAACTTGTTTTACAAAATAATAAGACTAGAATAGCCTTATCTGTTTTTTTAGTAGGTGTGTTTTTAAATGAGTTGGTGCTTGGTGTTCAAGGCGTGGCTTCATTTGCTTATTTTCCTATAAGTCATGTTAATGAAGCCTTGTTTGTTGTAGCCTTGATGTTATTATTTGGAGCTGTATTAATATTGATCTCGCAAAGAAAAAAGAATCAATTAGAATTAAGCAAATAAAAAAAGAGGCTAATTTTAGCCTCTTTTTCAAACTAGTTTTACTAAAAATTATTCAGCAACTACTTCAAAGTTTACGGTAGCGCTAATCTCTTTGAATAAACGAACTTTAGCAGAATAAGTTCCTAAAGTTTTAATATGTTCTTCGTTTAACTCAATGTTTTTACGTTCTACATCGTAACCAGCTTTTTTCAAAGCATCAGCTATTTGAATATTAGTAACTGAACCAAAAATCTTTCCAGATTCACCTGCTTTAGCACCTACTTTTACTGTAACAGTAGAAAGTTTTTCGGCATTTGCAGTAGCCTCTGTGCGCATTTTTTGTTCTTTGAATGAACTTTGTTTAATTTCTTCAGCTTGCATTTTTTTGTTGCTTTCGGTAGCTAACACTGCCATGCGTTGAGGAATTAAAAAGTTACGGCCATAACCGTTTTTTACATTTACGATATCATTTTTATATCCTAAACCTTTAACGTCTTGTTTTAATATAACTTCCATGTGTATTTCCTCCTTTTATTATTTTAAACCATCTGCTAAGTAAGGCATTAATGCTATATGACGAGCACGTTTAACAGCTTGCGATACTTTGCGTTGAAATTTTAATGATGTTCCGGTTAAACGACGTGGCAATAATTTACCTTGTTCGTTTACAAATTTTAATAAAAAGTCGGCGTCTTTATAATCAATATATTTAATACCTAACTTTTTAAAGCGACAATATTTTTTCTTTTTAGCCTCAACACTTGGAGGGTTTAAAAAGCGTACTTCGTTTTGTGACATTGTAATTAATCTGTTTTTTGGGTTAATAAATTAAGCTTCTGCTTTTTTAGTTTTAGCTGGTTTTGCTTCACCTTGTTTTCCGCGTCTTTTGTCAGCCCATGCAGCAGCATGTTTATCTAATGACACAGTTAAGAAACGTAAAATACGTTCATCACGTTTAAACTGAATTTCTAATTCAGTAATTTCAGTTCCTTTTCCAGTAAAATCAATAAGGTGATAAAACCCAGTTGTTTTCTTTTGGATAGGGTAAGCTAATTTTTTTAAGCCCCAGTTTTCTTTGTGATTAATTTTTGCTCCCAAATCCGTAAGGATTTTTTCAAACTTTTTTGCGGCCTCCTTTGCCTGATCATCAGACAAAACGGGAGTTAAAATGAAGACCGTCTCATAACGTTTTTCCATGTTTATAATTTTAAATTAGGGGTGCAAATATAAGCTAATTATTTGATACTGAAAAGTTTTTAGATTTTTTTTCCATTCAGTCTATTTTTAATAACCAACAAAATATAACACCATGATAACCAAATTGTTATAATATAAGATAAATCGTTTATACTTAAATCTTTAAAACCAAATTGTACGGCTTCTAGTTTAATCTTTACTTTTTCATCTCATATTTCATCTTCTTGTAATCAAACTCAGAGTTTAACCAAGATTGTATATCAGAAATTGATAATGCATAATTTGGGATAAATCCAAAACAGTGATAATTCCGAGTAATATTACCCTAATTTTTTTACTTCCTTATAGCCCTGAACTAAATTCTGCAAAAAAATCTGGATGAATTAGAAGGTTTTATCCGAAACGAAACACTAAAACTGAGTAACAAGTTGCTTAAAAACACTTGTAATTTTAAATATGCTAAACAATCTTTATTTTGGTTTAACTTACTCCCACAGGAGTATAAGTAAAATTTGGGCTAAAAAACTACATAATTTTGTGGGTTTAATGGAAAGCCATTATACCAAAGTTCAAAATGTAAATGTGTTCCTTTACTATTCTCTCCAGTATTTCCAACCACCCCTATTGATTCTCCAGCTTTAATAATATCACCTGCTTTTTTGGTGGTTTCCGATAAATGTTTGTAGATACTTATAATGTTGTTATTGTGTTGAATCTGAACAACATAACCATCGCTTGAAGTAAAATTTGTGAAAACTACCGTGCCATCTAACACTGATTTTACAATCTCATCTTCTTTAGTTACGATATCAACACCAAAATGCTGTTCGGCAACGTTATATGAACTAGTTACAATGCCCTTTGAAGGTGTAAAAAAGAAGTAATGTCCTAGTAATCCTAATTTGTTGGCCGTTACTTTATCGCTTGTAGATGCTATTTGATTGGATTCTATATCTTCTCTCAATTTTTGATCATCTTCACTGGGTTTAACATCAATTTTGCTATATTTTCCCGTAGAGTCTTTTGTTGGTTTTATTGGTTTCCCTTCAGTTTTTTCATTAAAAACATTTAAAAGATTGTTAATATACCAATCTCTCGCTGAAAGAATGTTTTCAAGCGAATCGGCTTTATTGCTTAATAATAAAATATCTTTTCGGTCATTAATGTTACCATATCCTGGAATGTACTCTCTTAATGAAGTAAAAGCTACCAAACTAATTACCGCAGTTGTCATTACAATAGTAATACTGCTTAGTAAAATAATAAGCCCTAAGGGAGACAGACGTAAAGAAAATTTTTCAGCAAAAGATTCATCATTTAAAATCACTAAGCGGTATTTGTTTCTTAATTGCTCAGTAAAAATTCTCCAACGACTATTTTTTTGCTCAGACATACTTAATGCACAAAAATATACTAAATTTACGACTTTGTCGTTATTAGCTTATTTTTGCATATATTTTTTTGAGACACCTAAAACAACATATTTTAACTTGTGTTACAGTTGTATTATTGCTAACAGCTTGTAAAACTAATAAAAACACATTTGTACATCGTGGTTACCATAACCTTACAGCAAGATACAATGGTTATTATTATGCTATGGAGAATATTAAAGAAGGTGAAGAAAAAATACGCTTAGGTTATAAGTTTGATTATGATAGGCTATTGCCAGTTTTTTTAGTACCTACTAACGAAAATGCAAAAGCCACATTTCCTGAGTTTGATAAAGCCATAAAGAAATCATCAAATTGCATCCAGCGCCATACCATAAAAGACAAACATGGTAATGAAATTACAACAGCAGGTAAATGGATTGATAATAACTGGAATGTAATAGGTATCTCTCGATTCTATAAACGTGAGTTCTTTTCTGGCATCGAGGCATTTGAATATGTGATTAGGAGCTATAAATCAAAAGATAAGCATAAAGCATTGATATGGTTGGCAAAATCGTATAGCGAAATTGGTTCTATAACCCAAACAGAGGCTATTATTGGTTTATTAAAAGATGAACCTAAAATCTCTAAATATGCTAAAAGACAATTACCTGCCCTACGGGCTGATTATTACATTAAACGTGGCATGTATAAAGAAGCTCAAGAGGCTTTAATTATTGCCATGAAAGGAGGCGATGATAAAGGAAAAAATCCAATATCTAAATACTGGATGAAACTAACTGCAAGACCTCCAAAAGTTACCCGTTCAAGATATGCATTTATTCTTGCCCAATTAGAAGAAGAAAAGAAAAGTAACAAAAAAGCTATTCAGTACTATAAAAAAACCATTGATTTAAAACCAAATTACGAACTTGTTTTTCAGGCAAAAATGAAAATGTCGAGATTGGTGGATATAAGTAATGCCGCAAAAACCAAGCGTGAATTACTTAAAATGATTAATGACGTAAAAAACACAGAATATTTAGACATCATTTATTACACCCTTGGAGAAATATCTGAAAAAGAAAAAAAACAAGAAGAAGCAATTGGTTATTATAAGTTATCGGTTCAAAATAGTACCCAAAACCCAAAACAAAAAGCATTATCCTATTTAAAATTAGGAGAAATTAATTTTGAAAACGCTGATTATACTGCTTCAGGAGCTTATTACGATAGCACGATGATGTCATTACCCAAAGATTATAAAGATTATGAATTTATAAGCAAACGTAAAACAACATTAGAAACCTTAGTGAGTTACATTCGCACCATTCAGCGTGAGGATAGCTTGCAAAAAGTAGCCAAAATGAGTGAATCGGATAGAACACGCTATATAGAAAAAATGATTGAAAAAATAGAAGCCGAAGAAGAGCGTAAAAAAGAAGAAATGGAATTAATGGCCGCTCAAAACGCAAATCCAACGATAAATGCCGGCCTACCAAATAACGGATTGCCTACCATGAGTACAGGTACGAAGGGAGATTGGTATTTTTATAATCAAACCACATTAAGTTTTGGTTTAAATGATTTTATAAAAAAATGGGGCAATCGAAAATTAGAAGATAACTGGCGAAGAAGTCAAAAAACTTTTATGCTTGATGAAAATGTTAGCAGTAAAGACTCGTTAACAGATGAATTAACAGTAGATGGTACTAAACCAAAAGCAATAAAAGACAAAAAAAACGTAGAGTATTATTTAGCTGATTTACCCCTTACGGATTCATTGATGAAGAAATCAAATATAAAAATTGTGGATGCCTATTACAACCTAGCAAGCACATATAAAGAGGAGCTAAATAACAACAAAAAAGCTATTCACACTTTCGAAGAACTTAACAATCGTTTTCCAAATAATAAGTATAAACTCTCTACCTATTTTCAATTATACCGAATTTATAGCTCAGTAAAAAATCAGTCACAAGCCGATTTTTATAAAAACAAACTATTAAATGATTATCCAAATAGTGAATATGCACAGATAATTAAAAATCCTAATTATGTGTCTGATAAAGCAGCACAAAAAGGAGAAGTTGAACTGTTTTATACCGAAACATACAATGAATATTCATCAGGAAATTACGTCTTAGCACTTGCAAAATCAACCGAATCGGAAACAAAATTTGGAAAAAATGATTTTGCGCCAAAATTTGCATTTATAAAAGCGCTTTGTAAAGGAAAGTTAAAAGGTATTGACTCCTTAGAATCTAGTCTTAAACAAATTCAAATATTTTATCCTAAGGATGATGTTAGTAAACAAGCCCAAAACTACTTAGAAGTTATTTATAACATGAAACATCCGAGTGAAGCAACAGCCACTAATGAAGGTACAATACCATTAAACACAGATACTTTTTCGCTTAATCTTAATGTGCCACATTTTGTGATTGCTGTTTTCCCTGATAATTCAGGAGTATCTGAAATGTTTAAATCAAATTTAGCAAGTTTTAACAATAATTTTTATGCGAACAAAAAACTTGAAACAACGAATAGTTTATTTGGAGCAATTAGTCAGATTTTAATTATCAAAACATTTGATCAAGCTCAAGAAGCCCTTTTATATATTGATAATTTAAAGAAAGACAAATCTGTTTTTTCTGGAAAAGTAAAATTAGAAGAGTTTACCATAATGACTATTTCATTGGATAATATGCCAAAATTATTTAAGAAAAAACAGGTAAGTTACTATCAACCGTTTTACGACGATCATTATAAATTAAACTAATTGAGTATCTTCGTAAAACCAAAAAATTAATACCATGTTCCAAAAATCAAACAAATCAGACGAAGCTATTAACTCGTCCATTAATTTAATAGGTAGTGGAACCCAAATTGTAGGTGATATTACATCAAATGGAGATGCAAGAATTGATGGTGTCTTAAAAGGAAACATCTCCATTTCTGGAAAATTAGTAGTTGGTCAATCAGGTAGTATTGAGGGAAATGTACAATGCCAAAATGCAGATATTTCGGGTGAAATTAACGGCAAGCTAAATGTGAGTGAATTACTATCTTTAAAAGCAAGTGCTAAAATTATTGGTGATATTGTTACAGGAAAAATCTCAATAGAGCCAAATGCTACTTTTACAGGAACTTGTAATATGGGAGCGGTTGTAAAAAACATTCAAAATAATGCTTCAGCAACAGCCGAAAAAACATCCAAAACCGCTTAATGCTTATGCTAAGTATAGTGGATTAGCCATACAAATGGCTATTGTTATTGGAGGTGGTTGTTTTGGTGGATTTAAATTAGATGAGTATTACCAAAACCAAACACCTATTTTTACCATAATTTTAAGCCTTGTATCCATTGCAATTGCCATGTATTTAGTGCTTAAAGATTTTATAAAACCTCAACCTTAAATAATGAAACTCTCTAAAACATATTATTTGCAACTTTGTGTGCTTAGTTTAGGAGCATTAATCATATCTTACGGGTTAAGTACACTGCCCTCAAAATACTTTCAGACCTCTAATTACTGGATTCCGATTTTGTTTTTTGGAGTTACAACTTTACTAGCAAATGTATTAATTACAACTGGAGAGAAAGCCTCTAAAGAATTTGTTTTTAAAACATTGGCAATGAGTATGGCGCGGCTGTTGTTATGTATGATAACTGTTTTTATATATTCTTTAATTAATAAATCAGACACTCTCGCTTTTACATGCCATTTTATGCTTCAATACATTTTATTTACTATTTTTGAGATTTCGTTTCTAATCAAATACATTAAACAACCTCATTCAAATTAAAAAAATCAACAATGAAACATATAATTTTTACATCAATTGCAGCCTGTGTTATTTCATTTACACATGCACAATCGGCCTACCAAGGCCCATTAACTAATAAAAAAGGGAGCGAATATAAATTTACTGTTGTAAAATCATTAGACGCTTCGGCTGTACAAAATCAAGGACATACGGGTACCTGTTGGTCATTCTCTTCATTGTCTTTCTTTGAAAGTGAATTAATACGAATGGGTAAAGGAAAAGAATTTAACCTAGCAGAAATGTTTATAGCTTGTAAAGCCTATCCTTTAAAAGCTGATAATTATGTACGCATGCACGGTAGAGCAAACATTGGTGAAGGTGGAGGGTTTTCTGATGTTGTAAATGTGATGCGTCGCTACGGTATTGTTCCAGAAGATGTTTATTCTGGTAAAAAAGATGCTAAAGCAGAACACAACCATTCCGTTCTAGAGGCTAATATCAAGGCAATAGTTGGTGCAGTAGCAAATGATAAAAACAACCAAATAGATTTTGAAGCTATGCACCAATCCGTAGAGTCTGTTTGCGAAGCGTATTTAGGAAAAGTGCCTGAAAAATTTAATTACAAAGGAAAAGAATACACTCCTAAAAGTTATTTAGAAGCAACAGGCATAAATCCTGACGATTATGTGTTTCTTACATCATTTACTCACCATCCATTTTATAGTAAATTTACTTTAGAAGTGCCTGATAATTGGAACTGGGATCAAATGTATAATTTACCACTTAATGAATTTCAACAAGTAATGCAAAACGCTATTAATACAGGTTATACCATTGCTTGGGCATCAGATGTAAGTGAGAAAGGATTTCGTTTTAAAGATGGAATAGCTATCGTTCCCGAAGTGCCGTTTTCAGAGATGAGCGAAGAAGAAGTAACGGAAAGCACTATAAAACCCCAACCACAATTAAAAATCACACAAGAAATGCGTCAAAAGGCTTTTGATAATTACGAAACCCAAGACGATCACGGAATGCACATTGTAGGGATTGTAAAAGATCAAAACAACACTCCTTATTACATTGTAAAAAACTCTTGGGGAACTAAAAGAAACGAATGTGATGGTTATTTCTTTGCCTCAGAAGCGTATGTATTGTATAAAACTACCAGTATAATGTTACATAAGAAAGCTATTCCATCTGCAATTGCTAAGAAATTAGGCATTACGCAATAAAAATCCAATATTTATTTTAAAACGATTTTTCTTTCCTGAAGACCGTTTTTTTATTTCTCATAAAAATTATTTCACTTAATCAGAAAAAAAAGTAAAAAAAGTTTTAATTTTTTTTTGCAACAACCGAATTTGTTACTAAATTTGCAACCCCTTTAACAAAGGGACGTTCTTTAAAAAACCAAAAAACGAAAAGATAAGCCGAAGTAGCTCAGCTGGTAGAGCCACTGATTTGTAATCAGTAGGTCGGGGGTTCGAGTCCCTTCTTCGGCTCTTTTTATTTTAGTTGGGTCAGTACCAGAGTGGCCAAATGGGGCAGACTGTAAATCTGCTGCGCAAGCTTCGGTGGTTCGAATCCATCCTGGCCCACAGCTAAAATTTAAGAATTTATAAGAAGCAACTCCTTGTTTCTTAAACCTTAAATTGAAAGCGGAAGTAGCTCAATTGGTAGAGCTCCAGCCTTCCAAGCTGGAGGTTGCGGGTTCGAGACCCGTCTTCCGCTCAAAAAATGATGAAAGGAGAAGTTGGCGAATAACCGTATAAACGGACAAAAGACAGAAAAGACCTGCGTTGGCGGTCTCAATTCTTTTGAATGTCCCCAAATTGAGGGACTTTTCGTATATACAAAAGTAAAGTTCTTTAAAATAAAGCACACAACAGAAGTAAAATATAACCTGATGTTGTATTTATTAAGCTGTTGTAGCTCAGTGGTAGAGCACTTCCTTGGTAAGGAAGAGGTCGGCGGTTCAATCCCGCTCAACAGCTCAAAAATGAGTTTTAAATCTCTAAAATTAACTGAAACAGAATAGTATTAAAAACTATATAAACAAATAATAACAACTAAAATAAAAAACAGCAATGGCTAAAGAAAAATTCGACCGTTCCAAACCACACGTAAACATTGGAACTATTGGTCACGTTGACCATGGAAAAACTACCTTAACAGCTGCAATCACTACAGTATTAGCAGAAAAAGGATTATCAGAAGTACGCGATTTCTCTTCTATCGATAACGCTCCAGAAGAAAAAGAACGTGGTATTACCATTAATACTTCTCACGTAGAATATCAAACTGCTAGTCGTCACTACGCTCACGTTGACTGTCCAGGTCACGCGGATTACGTAAAAAACATGATTACTGGTGCGGCACAATTGGACGGTGCAATTTTAGTAGTTGCTGCAACTGATGGACCTATGCCTCAAACTCGTGAGCATATCTTATTAGCTCGTCAAGTAGGTGTACCTGCTATCGTTGTATTTATGAATAAAGTGGATTTAGTTGAAGACCCTGAGTTATTAGAGTTAGTAGAAATGGAAATCCGCGAATTATTATCTTTCTATAAATTTGACGGAGATAATACACCAATCATTAAAGGTTCTGCTTTAGGTGGATTAAATAAAGACGCAAAATGGGTTGAGAAAATTATGGAATTAATGGACGCTGTAGATTCTTACGTTCCACTTCCTCCTCGTGAAAAAGATAAACCATTCTTAATGCCAGTTGAAGACGTGTTTACAATTACAGGTCGTGGTACTGTTGCTACTGGTCGTATTGAGGCTGGTGTAATTAACACTAACGATGCTGTTGAAATCATCGGTATGGGAGAAGAAAAATTAACTTCAACCGTAACAGGTGTTGAAATGTTCCGTAAAATCTTAGATTACGGTGAGGCTGGAGATAACGTAGGTTTATTATTACGTGGTATTGATAAAAAAGATATCCGTCGTGGTATGGTAATCGTAAAACCAGGTTCAATTAAAGCTCACAAGAAATTTAAAGCTGAGGTTTACGTTCTTAAAAAAGAAGAAGGCGGACGTCATACTCCATTCCATAACAAATACCGTCCTCAATTCTACTTACGTACAACTGACGTAACTGGAGAAATTACTTTAGAAGCAGGACGTGAAATGGTAATGCCAGGAGATAACGTTACAATTACTGTAGAATTACATGCTCCAGTAGCTATGGATAAAGGATTACGTTTCGCTATGCGTGAAGGTGGTCGTACTGTAGGTGCAGGTCAGGTAACTGAGATTCTTGAGTAATAAGATACTTAATTAAGCAGTAAAATGGCTTGCCGAAAGGCTTAGCCATTTTGCTGTTTAAAAGATAAAGGTGTTACGGGTGTAGTTCAAGGGTAGAATTACGGTCTCCAAAACCGCAGATGGGAGTTCGAATCTCTCCACCCGTGCTACATAAATTAAGATTTTAGGAATTATATGATTCCTTAAAATCATAAAAACTAAAAAGAGCTATGAGTAAATTTAGTGCATATATTAACGAAACAAAAGACGAATTATTCCATAAAGTAACTTGGCCAACTTGGGGCGAATTACAAAGTAGCGCCATTTTAGTGATGATAGCATCAACTATAATTGGATTAGTTGTTTGGGGAATGGATGTGGGATTTAGTAAGTTAATGGAATTAGCTTATCAAATGGTAAATAGTTTATAATCTTTTTTTGAATCGCATTACATGTCTAGTACAACTAATAAAGAAATCTCTTCAATTGCAAAAAAATGGTACGTCGTTCGTGCTGTTAGTGGTCAAGAGAAAAAAGTAAAACAATATATTGAAGTTGAGATTAATCGTTTAAAAATGAATGATTATGTATCTCAAGTTTTAATTCCAACCGAAAAGTTTATCCAAATTAGAAATGGAAAGAAAATTCAAAAAGAACGTTCTTTCTATCCTGGTTATGTGTTAATTGAGGCTGCACTGGTAGGCGAAGTTGCACACGTTATTAAAAACATCACAGGTGTTATCGGGTTCTTAGGAGAAACAAAAGGTGGAGAAGCGGTGCCGATGCGCTTATCGGAAGTAAATAGAATTTTAGGTAAGGTTGATGAATTAACCGAAGCTGAAAGTGTGGTAACTAGTAATTATATGGTTGGTGAATCGGTTAAGGTAATTAATGGACCATTCAATGGATTTAACGGAACTATCGAGGAAATTAATGATGAGAAGAAGAAGATTAAGGTTACGGTTAAAATCTTTGGACGTAAAACACCAGTTGAATTAAGTTTTGGCGAAGTAGAAAAAGAATAAAAATATTAAAAAAATTGTAGGTTAGTACATAAGGAAAAATGAGACGCTTTGCTGCTTCCAACTCAAAGTAATCTCCAAATAGAAAACCTCAATACCGAAAAGTAAATGATGATGAGCCATCAGACACTTTTCAATAAACAAATAAAATAACAAACAAAATGGCAAAAGAGTTATCAGCAATTGTTAAGCTTCAAGTAAAAGGTGGAGCTGCTAACCCGTCGCCTCCAATTGGTCCAGCCTTAGGTGCCAAAGGTGTAAACATTATGGAGTTCTGTAAGCAATTTAACGCTAGAACTCAAGAACAAGCTGGCAAAGTATTACCAGTTATCATTAATGTTTACTCCGACAAGACTTTTGATTTCATTATCAAACGTCCGCCAGTGGGTGTACAAATTTTAGAGGCCGCAAAAATTAAAGTTGGTTCAGGCCAAAGTAACCGTAAAAAAGTTGGTTCTATTACATGGGATCAAGTGCGTACTATTGCTACCGATAAAATTGTGGACATGAACTGTTTTACAATTGAATCGGCTATGAGTATGGTAGCAGGTACTGCTCGCAGTATGGGAGTTACGGTAACAGGCGAATCACCATTAAAAACTAATTAATTATTAACTAAAACAAGCTTTAAAAATGGCAACGTTAACTAAAAAAAGAAAAACTGCAGATGCTAAGTTTGATGTAAACAAAGCACATACAGTAGAAGAAGCTTCAAAAGTTGTAAAAGACATTACAACTACTAAATTTGATGCTTCGGTGGATTTAGCAATCCGTTTAGGAGTTGATCCTCGTAAAGCTAATCAAATGGTTCGTGGAACAGTTACCTTACCACACGGTACAGGTAAAACAATGCGGGTTTTAGCCTTAGTAACTCCTGATAAGGAAGCTGAAGCTAAAGCAGCAGGTGCGGATTATGTAGGATTAGACGAGTACATCGAAAAAATTAAAGGTGGTTGGACAGATGTAGACGTAATCATCACTATGCCTTCAGTAATGGGTAAAGTTGGTGCTTTAGGTCGTGTATTAGGTCCACGCGGATTAATGCCTAATCCTAAAACAGGAACTGTAACTATGGAAGTAGGTAAAGCAGTTACCGACTCAAAAGGCGGAAAAATTGATTTTAAAGTAGATAAAGCGGGTATTGTACACGCAGGAATTGGAAGAGTATCTTTTGATGCCCAAAAAATTTCTGAGAATGCAATGGAAGTTTTACAAGCTATTGTAAAATTAAAGCCTAGTTCTGCAAAAGGTACTTATGTAAAATCTGTATTTATGAGCAGTACTATGAGTGCAGGAATCCAAATCGACACTAAATCATTTAACTAATCAAAAAACAATCTGTTAGTATGAACAAACAAGAAAAAACACAGGAAATAGAAAGAATATTAGACTTATTAAACGCTAATACTAAAATCTATTTAGCTGATTGTTCTTCTTTAACAGTAGAAAAAGTTGGTCAGTTCCGTCGTTCTTGCTTTGAGAAAAAAGTTGTAATGCAGGTTGTTAAAAACACGTTATTAAAGAAAGCTTTAGAGCGTGCTAACGACAGCAAAATGGCTGAATTAATCCCAGCATTAAAAGGCGAAACAGCTTTAATGTTTACAGAGGTGTCTAACATCCCCGCTAAATTAATTAAAGACTTCCGCAAAGGCGGTGACAAACCAAAATTAAAAGCAGCTTATGTTGAAGAAATGATTTTTATCGGCGACGATAAATTAGAGTCTTTAGCAGCATTAAAATCGAAAAACGAGTTAATCGGCGAAATCATTGGCTTATTAAAATCTCCTATCCAACGTGTGATAGGTGGTTTAGAGAACAAAACCAAAGATGGTGCTGAAGCAGCCGCATAATTAAAAACTGAACAAAAGAACAGTCAAAAAAACAAAAACAATTAACATTAAACATTAACATTTAAAAACTAATAAAAATGGCAGACGTAAAAGCAATCGCTGAAACATTAGTAAACTTAACAGTAAAAGAAGTACAGGAATTAGCAACTGTATTAAAAGACGAATACGGAATTGAACCAGCAGCAGCTGCAGTAGTAGTTGCAGGTGGTGGTGCAGCTGGCGGAGCAGACGCGGGTGCAGCTAAAACAGCATTTGATGTAATTTTAGTTGACGCAGGTGCAGCTAAATTAGGTGTTGTAAAAGTTGTAAAAGACTTAACAGGACTTGGCTTAAAAGAAGCTAAAGACTTAGTAGATGGCGCTCCAAAACCAGTTAAAGAAGGTATTGCAAAAGAAGAAGCTGAGTCTATTAAAAAGGCTTTAGAAGAAGCTGGTGCAAAAGTAGAAGTAAAATAATTTACTCATATTTAAGAGTTAAGGCTCTCCCTGCATTGCAAAGAGCCTTAACCCTTTCTGCTTTTAGTCATCAGAGTTCTCTTTTAATATACAAACCAAATAAACTTAAATACCTTGGCTACAACAGTAAAAAAATCACAGAGAATAAATTTCTCTTCTAATAAATTCCCAGTTGATTATCCAGATTTCTTGGATATTCAAATCAAATCCTTTCAGGATTTTTTTCAATTAGAAACCACTCCCGAAAACCGTAAAAACGAAGGATTGTTTCGCGTATTTGCCGAAAATTTCCCAATTTCTGACGCCAGAAATAATTTCGTATTAGAGTTTTTGGATTATTTTGTTGATCCTCCACGCTACGGACTAGATGAATGTATCAGTAGAGGCTTAACATACTCAGTACCTTTAAAAGCTAAATTAAAACTTTATTGTACTGACCCTGAACATGAAGATTTTGAAACCATTGTGCAGGATGTTTATTTAGGAACAATTCCATACATGACACCAAAAGGTTCGTTTGTAATTAATGGTGCTGAACGTGTTATTGTTTCTCAATTACATCGTTCGCCTGGTGTGTTCTTTGGCCAAAGCCGTCACGCCAATGGTACTAAATTATATAGTGCTCGTGTTATCCCTTTCAAAGGTTCTTGGATTGAATTTGCTACCGACATTAACAACGTGATGTATGCATACATTGATCGTAAGAAAAAGTTACCTGTAACCACATTACTACGTGCTATTGGTTTTGAAAGCGATAAACAAATCTTAGAAATTTTTGGTCTTGCTGATGAGGTTAAAGTTTCAAAGGCAGGTTTAAAACGCGAAGTAGGTCGTAGATTAGCGGCTCGTGTTTTAAAAACTTGGATTGAAGACTTTGTTGATGAAGATACCGGAGAGGTAGTTTCTATCGAGCGTAACGAAGTTATTTTAGATCGTGAAACAGTTTTAGAAGATGCACACATTGATTTAATTGCGGATAATGGCGTTAAATCTATCATCTTACATAAAGAAAATGTAAATTCAGCAGATTTTGCTATTATTTACAATACCTTACAAAAAGACTCAACCAACTCAGAAAAAGAAGCGATTGAATACATTTATCGTTTACTTCGTAATGCTGAACCACCAGATGAGGAAACAGCACGTGGCGTAATTGATAAATTATTCTTCTCTGATAAACGTTACGATTTAGGAGAAGTAGGACGTTTCCGTATCAATAAAAAATTAGGAATTGATATTCCTATGAACATTAGAGTATTAACGAGAGAAGATATTATCTTGATTATGAAATATCTTATTGAATTAATTAACTCTAAAACAGATGTTGATGATATTGACCACTTATCAAATCGTCGTGTACGTACTGTTGGTGAGCAATTATTTTCACAATTTGGTGTTGGATTAGCTCGTATGGCTCGTACAATTCGCGAACGTATGAATGTACGCGATAACGAGGTATTTACGCCAACCGATTTGATTAATGCTAAAACATTATCTTCGTTAATTAATTCATTCTTTGGAACAAATCAGTTATCTCAATTTATGGATCAAACTAATCCATTATCAGAGATTACACATAAGCGTCGTTTATCGGCACTCGGGCCAGGAGGTTTAAGCCGTGAGCGTGCTGGTTTCGAGGTGCGTGACGTTCATTATACTCACTATGGTCGTTTGTGTACTATTGAAACACCAGAAGGTCCAAACATTGGATTAATTTCTTCGTTGTGTGTATTTGCTAAAGTAAATAAGTTAGGATTTATTGAAACACCATTCCGTACAGTAACAAATGGTAAAGTTGATGTAAACAAAGGCATTACTTATTTAACTGCCGAAGAAGAAGATTTAAAAAATATTGCTCAAACAAGTGCTGAATTAGATGATAAAGGAAACTTTAAAGATGATAAAGTTACCGCTCGTTACGAAGGAGATTTCCCAGTATTAGAGCCATCTCAAATTCATTTAATGGACGTGGCACCAAACCAAATTGCCTCTATTGCTGCTTCATTAATTCCATTCTTAGAACATGATGATGCTAACCGTGCCTTAATGGGTTCGAACATGCAGCGTCAAGCGGTTCCATTAATGCGTCCTCAAGCACCAATTGTAGGGACAGGTATCGAAGCTCGTGTGGCAGAAGATAGCCGCGTGTTAATTAACGCAGAAGGTGAAGGTGTTGTTGAGTATGTTGACGCTCGTGAAATTGTTATTCGTTATAATCGCTCAAAAGACGAACAGTTAGTGAGTTTTGAAGGCGATGTAAGAACATATAAATTAACTAAGTTCCAAAAAACCAATCAAAGTACTTGTATGAACCTTAAGCCAATTGTGAAAAAAGGCGATAAGGTAACTAAAGGACAAGTGTTGTGTGAGGGTTATGCAACCGAAAACGGAGAATTAGCACTGGGTCGTAACTTAAAAGTAGCTTTTATGCCTTGGAAAGGGTATAACTTTGAGGATGCGATTGTAATTAACGAAAAAATTATTCGTGATGATATATTCACTTCAATTCATATTGATGAATATTCATTAGAGGTTCGTGATACCAAACGTGGTATGGAAGAATTAACACCAGACATTCCAAATGTATCTGAAGACGCTACAAAAGACCTAGATGAAAAAGGAATTATTCGTATTGGGGCTGAGGTTAAAGAGGGTGATATCTTAATAGGAAAAATTACACCTAAAGGAGAAACAGATCCGTCACCAGAAGAAAAATTATTACGTGCTATCTTTGGCGACAAAGCTGGTGATGTTAAAGATGCTTCCTTACGCGTATCCCCTTCTATTAAAGGAGTAATTGTAGATAAAAAATTGTTCTCTCGTGCTATTAAAGATAAAAAACAAAAAGCCGACGAAAAACCTTTATTAGAAAAATTAGATGCGGATCATTATAAGGATGTAGCTAATATTAAATATCAATTAATTGAAAAATTATTTGAGTTAGTAAATGGTCGTACATCGCAAGGTGTAACCAACATCTTAGGCGAAGAAATTATAACAAAAGGCACTAAGTTTACTCAAAAATTATTAGAGAAAGTTGATTTCTCAGAAGTAAATCCAGGAAACTGGACTACTGATAAAGATAAAAATGAGCAAATAGAGCGTTTGTTACATAATTTTATGATTAAGTATAACGATTACTTAGGTCAGTATAAACGTGCTAAATTCCAAATAACAGTTGGAGACGAACTACCAAATGGTATTGTACAATTAGCTAAAGTTTACCTTGCTCAAAAACGTAAGTTAAGAGTGGGTGATAAAATGGCTGGTCGTCATGGTAACAAAGGTATTGTGGCTCGTATTGTAAAAGAAGAAGATATGCCATTCTTAGAAGATGGAACACCAGTAGATATCGTATTAAATCCATTAGGTGTACCTTCTCGTATGAATATTGGACAAATTTACGAAACGGTGTTAGCTTGGGCTGGACAAAAATTAGGATTAAAATTCTCTACACCAATCTTTGATGGTGCATCTATGGAACAAATAGATGAATACACAAGTAAAGCAGGAATTCCACAATATGGTCGTACTTATTTATTTGACGGTGGAACAGGTGAGAAGTTTGACCAACCGGCAACTGTAGGTATTATTTACATGTTAAAATTAGGACACATGGTAGATGATAAGATGCATGCTCGTTCTATAGGACCTTACTCATTAATTACACAACAACCATTGGGTGGTAAAGCACAATTTGGTGGTCAGCGTTTTGGTGAGATGGAGGTGTGGGCATTAGAAGCTTATGGAGCTGCTAATGTGTTACAAGAATTATTAACTGTAAAATCAGATGATGTTATGGGTCGTGCAAAAGCTTATGAAGCTATTGTAAAAGGCGAAAACATCCCTACTCCAGGCATTCCAGAATCATTTAATGTATTAATGCACGAATTACGTGGATTAGCTTTAGATGTAACGTTAGATTAATTTAAAATTGATGATATAAGGTTTAGCAATAAACCTTATATCTAAAATCATTAATAAAAGATATGGCTTTAAGAAAAGACAACAAAGTAAAATCAAACTTCTCGAAAATCACGATTAGTTTGGCTTCTCCAGAAACGATTTTAAATCGTAGTGCTGGCGAAGTATTAAAACCAGAGACCATTAACTACCGTACGTATAAACCAGAAAGAGATGGTTTATTCTGTGAACGTATTTTCGGTCCTGTAAAAGATTACGAATGTCATTGCGGAAAATACAAGCGTATTCGTTATAAAGGTATCATCTGCGACCGTTGTGGAGTTGAAGTTACTGAAAAGAAAGTTCGTCGTGAGCGTATGGGACACATTAACTTAGTAGTTCCTGTGGCTCATATTTGGTATTTCCGTTCATTACCAAATAAAATTGGTTACTTATTAGGATTACCAACTAAGAAATTAGATATGATTATTTACTACGAACGTTACGTAGTAATTAATGCTGGTATTGCTGCTCAAAACGGTACGCAATACTTAGATTTCTTAACCGAAGAAGAATACTTAAATTTAGTAGATAGCTTACCTAAAGAAAATGCTTTATTAGAAGATAATGATCCTAATAAGTTTATTGCTAAGATGGGAGCTGAGGCGCTTCAAGATTTATTAGCTCGTTTAGAGTTAGATGAATTATCTTACGAATTGAGACACAAAGCAAATACCGAAACTTCGCAACAACGTAAAAACGAAGCTTTAAAACGCTTACAAGTTATTGAAGCTTTCCGCGCCGCTAATAAAAATATTGAAAATCGCCCAGAGTGGATGATTATTAAAACAGTACCGGTTATTCCACCAGAATTACGTCCGTTAGTTCCATTAGACGGTGGCCGTTTTGCTACATCAGATTTGAATGACTTATACCGTCGTGTAATTATTCGTAATAACCGTTTAAAACGATTAATCGAAATTAAAGCGCCAGACGTAATTTTACGTAATGAAAAACGTATGTTACAAGAATCGGTAGATTCATTATTTGACAATTCACGTAAATCAAATGCTGTAAAAACCGAATCGAACCGTGCATTAAAATCTTTATCAGATTCATTAAAAGGAAAACAAGGTCGTTTCCGTCAAAACTTATTAGGTAAACGTGTTGATTATTCGGCTCGTTCGGTAATTGTTGTTGGTCCAGAAATGAAACTACACGAGTGTGGTTTACCAAAAGACATGGCGGCTGAATTGTTTAAGCCATTTGTTATCCGCAAAATGATTGAGCGTGGTATTGTAAAAACCGTAAAATCAGCTAAAAAAATTGTAGATAAAAAAGAACCAATTGTTTGGGACATTTTAGAAAACGTATTAAAAGGACATCCTGTTTTATTAAACCGTGCCCCAACCTTACACAGATTAGGTATTCAAGCCTTTCAACCAAAATTAATTGAAGGAAAAGCGATTCAATTACACCCATTAGTTTGTTCGGCATTTAACGCCGATTTCGACGGGGATCAAATGGCGGTTCATGTTCCATTAGGTCATGCCGCAGTTTTAGAAGCACAAATTTTAATGTTAGCATCGCACAACATTTTAAATCCTTCTAACGGTGCACCAGTTGCTGTACCTTCTCAAGACATGGTATTAGGGTTATATTACTTAACTAAAAGTAAGAGAAACTTACCTAATGATCGTGTAAGAGGTGAAGGAAAGGTGTTTTATAGTGCAGAAGAAGTAGTGATTGCATTAAATGAAAAACAAGTTGATATTCATGCACAAATTAAAGTAAGAATTACCAACGCAATTGAAGGCGATAAACTTGTAACCAAATTAATTGATACTACTGTTGGACGTGTAATTTTCAATCAAGTAGTTCCACACGAAGTAGGATATATTAATGAACTATTAACCAAAAAATCACTACGTGATATCATTGGTATGGTAGTTAAGAAAACTGGAATGGCTAAAACAGCTAAATTCTTAGATGATATTAAAGATTTAGGATTTAGAACGGCATTCCGTGGTGGATTATCATTTAACTTAGGTGATATCGAAACTCCAGATGAGAAAATTAAAATCATTAACGATGCACGTGTTCAAGTTGATGAGGTAATGAGTAACTACGAAATGGGTTTCATAACCAATAACGAACGTTACAACCAAATAATTGATATTTGGACACACGCTAACTCTAAGGTAACTAAAAAAGTGTTGGATGTGTTAAGTACCGACAAGCAAGGATTTAACTCTGTGTATATGATGTTAGATTCAGGTGCTCGTGGTAGTAAAGAACAAATTAAGCAGTTGAGTGGTATGCGTGGATTAATGGCTAAACCTCAAAAAGCAGGTGATACAACGGCTTCTATTATTGAGAATCCGGTATTATCTAACTTCCGTGAAGGTTTATCCATCTTAGAATACTTTATTTCAACACACGGTGCTCGTAAAGGTTTAGCCGATACGGCTTTAAAAACAGCCGATGCAGGTTACTTAACTCGTCGTTTAGTGGACGTTGCACAAGATGTTATTATTAACGAAGACGATTGTGGTACATTACGAGGATTAACTGCTACAGCGCTTAAAAACAATGATGATGTAGTTGAATCATTAGCAGATAGAATTTTAGGACGTATTGCATTAAACGACGTATATCACCCAACAACTGGTGAATTAATTGTAGCTGGTGGCGAAATGATTGACGAAGCTGTATGTGCTACTATTGATAAATCACCGATTGAATCAGTAGAGATTCGTTCAGTATTAACTTGTGAATCTAAAATGGGTGTGTGTGCTAAATGTTATGGACGCAACTTATCTAATGGACGTCAAGTTCAATTAGGTGAGGCTGTAGGTGTAATTGCAGCACAATCTATTGGTGAGCCAGGTACACAGTTAACATTACGTACATTCCACGTGGGTGGTACCGCATCTAACACAGCCGTTGCATCAAGTTTATTAGCTAAGTATGATGGTATTGCTGAAATTGATGAGTTACGTACTATTGAACGTGTAAACCAAGATGGTACTAAAGCAAATGTAGTTATTGGCCGTTCAACGGAGGTTAGAATTGTTGATGCTAATACAGGCATTACTTTAACAACTGGTAATATACCTTACGGTTCACAGTTATACATTAAACCAGGTGCAAAAGTGAAAAAAGGCGATATGATTTGTGATTGGGATCCATACAACGCCGTAATTGTATCTGAATTTGCTGGTACTGTTGAATACGAATCAATTAAAGAAAATGTAACTTACCGCGAAGAAGCCGATGAACACACTGTTTTCCGTGAAAAAGTAATTATAGAAAGTCGTGATAAATCCTTATCTCCATTATTACGAATTGTAGATAAAAAAGGCGAACCATTAAAA
>JADLER010000080.1 GCA_020846025.1 Bacteroidia bacterium
ACTGTCATGCTGAGGCAACGAAGCATCTGTAAAGTTAAGAATAGAGATTCCTCGCAAACTCGGAATGACATAGAATTAAAGATCCTTCGCTACGCTCAGGATGACAAACTATGAGTACTCAGGATGAAATGATTTAATAAATTGAAACAAAAAAGGTTTGTCATTCTGAATGAAATGAAGGATCTGCAAGTGCTTTTGCACAAACTATTAGTAGATCCTTCGCTTCGCTCAGGATGACATGGCAAAAGGGAATGATATAGAAAAGGATTCCTCGTGTGTATAAAAACTATTTTTTTCATTAATATTCATAAACTTTTACATCTTTTACAATGGCATTTTTATTCAAGGCTGCTACTTTTGGTAACCATTCATTAGAACCCAAAGTATCGCTGTTATAAGACCACCATTTTCTAAGAAAAATTACAGGCTGAGTAAACTTTATTCTTAGTATTTTAATATGAGTATTCAATGTATCTTTAAAATTATTAGAATAAAAAACGTTATGATGCATTTCTTCTTTTGCACTACCTGTCATTTCCTCAAAATAAAGATTTATTCTTGTAGTCCAAATAGTATCATTTAAGTTCCCAATTGCATACCAATCTGGACCAGTATATTCTACTATTCCCTGTTTTAATTCTTTTAAACTATCCAATAATACGCTTAGGGGTTTATTGATAAACAAATTTTTTCTTTGCTCTATATTGGTTTTCAGCCATTGCAGGGTATCTGTAACAGGTGATTGGGCGTTTAATTTTATACCCAATAAAACCATTATTCCTAATATTATCATTAACTTTTTCATATAGCATTATTTGCAAATTTTAATAATGTATTTTTTATTTTTCCCTGTTCCCTGTTCTTCAAATTTAAGCTCTTTAAAATACCCTTCTGCATTTCTCATTAATAACTTAACAGGTAAACCTGCATTTTGATTTACAATTAATGAAGCATAAGTGTTTAAGTATTCTTTATAATAATTTGAATGTTCCAAAACTAAAATCATTTTTTTAAAAGAAACTTTAGACGATAAATTAATTATTTAATAAAAAAATATTACTCTTGCAAAAAAATATTTATGAGAAATAAGATTTTTATTTCTTTGATTGCTATTCTCTTATTATGTGCTTGCAAAAAAGAACAGCCATCCATAACTAATGAGATTGATATTAAAATTCCGATGATACGCAAAGATGGAAAATTTAAAAATGGCGTTCTAGTTTTTGATTCAAGGGAACATTTAATTAAAACTTATAGGGCATTAGAAAATAACTCTGATAATGCTAATAATATTATCCCTTCAAGTTTTAATAGCTTACAAAAATATTTCAACAAGTTTCGTAATAGTCAATACCAAAATAGAACAGCAGATGACAATATCTAGCAAGTAGATACCGCTCAATACATATACGATATGAAATATTTTGTAGCAGAATATGAGATAGATGCAGCAATATTAAACGAAGATTTACAAATAATAATAGATGATACATTGTTTCAAGTTACACGAATAGGAGTATTTAAAATTGTAAACGATAAAATAGATAACTTCTTTGAATTATATGAAGAGCATGAAGATGAAATATTATATGACCCCAATATTACATCCTTGCCAGGGGAAATACCATTGCCAGATGGTTCATACAGAGTAGAAAATGGAATTGATAGAGTACCAGCCCCAGTAAACATTTTATATGATGATTCAGACCCAGGTATAACTAGCCCAGGGGGAGGTTATGTGCCACCATGTTCTATTACTCTGCCTAATGATTTTCAATATGCTACATATGATGTAGATTCTGATTTTAAGAGAAATGAAGTATTATATGTAGAATCTAATACAAGAAGGTTTAAGTTTGAAACATTTAAAACTAACTTTTTATCACTTGGTGTATTGAGAACTGTAGGTATTAGAGGGAAACTACAAAGACAGAGAAAGTTTTTAGGCATTAAATATTGGGGTGAATCATATGCAGATGAAATTATTTTAAATGTTGAAAATATGGATTTACATACAGACTATGTAATACCAACTCCACAAGTATATAATACCTTACCTGCACCTCAATTTAATGGGCTTTTCAATTTACAAATTGGAAATCATATTTTAGAAGAAGTTTTGGATATACGCGTTAATGTTAATTTGCCTTTTAATCAAAATATATCTAAAGCTACAGTTAGCAATTATCTAAACGGCACTTTGAATAGTATTTTGAATAACCAATTTCATAATTATTTCTCACCATTTGTAAATTCCTTGATTGCTAATATAGACCCAAGCTACCCTACAAGATATGCCAATCATGCTAAGAGAGTTAGTGCTTTAAAGGAAGCCAATAAAGTAAGATATACATTAGCCGAGGGAGCTAAAAGTCAAGGATATTCTCATGTAAATGTTTGGAGATTTGATTGGAATATAGGTACTCCTTGGGGAAATGGTACTACTTATAGCTATGAAATGAAGGCAGGTTCTTTTAGTGGTAGAGCAAGAGTTGGCTGTAAGTGGTATGGAATTAGAATTGTTAGGTTATAATAAAAATAGCTTTATGAGATACTTAGTTACAGTTACTTTTTTGTTTTTTTTTATTAAGTCATACAATCAGGAGGATTACACTAAAATAATTGAACCCAATATTTTTAGAACTTATATAGCTGCTCCTGTAAATATCTTAGGAGTACATTATGAACATAAATTAAAACAAAATCTTAGCATAGCAGGTAAAATTGGCTTAAACTCTGCAATGGGCATAAGTTCAGGATTAAGTGAAGGCAGAGTAAGAATACAAACCAGTTTGCTTTCATCTGTTGAAGCAAGGTATTATTTTAATATAAAACGCAGAGAGGAACGTAATAAAACTATTCAAAATTTTTCAGGTTGGTATTTAGGTCTTGAGCCTTTTGTAAGAACACACAGTTTGTTTGCTATCAATGAAGCTAAAAAAGATAATAATGGACTTACAGGTGTTTTTGTAAACTTAGGATTTCAAAGACAGCCCCCTAATAGAAAAATTTATGGGGGTTTTTATATAGGCTATTCACCTGTTGTAAACAGCATGAGCAGTACACTAAACAGTTCAGAAATTGACAGGGTTTGGCTTAATTTTTTATTTGGATTTGTTTTATAAAGGATAATGTAATTCATATTGAACCAACCCTTATTTATTCGATGGTATTTAGTTAGTAGAATGATGCGTGATAAAAGATGAAGGATAAAGAATATACAGATGCATTGCCCCATCATCACCTTTTATATATAAATCTACTCCTGTGTTAAAAAAATACTTCATCAATATTAAGTTTGCATAAGTTTGTGCTTTTTCCTTAGGATAATTATGGGAAATAATTAATTCACGACATAAATCCTCCCAAGCATCATATAAACTACCACCGTCTATATTTGATAACTTATAATCATTACTCCATTCATTACCATTTAATACACTATCTGGTGGAAAATTAGTAAGAAATTGTTGTAAATCTAATATGTTTAAATAATATATCGGTTTAGATTTATGTCATTCCGAATGAGATGAAACAAAAACAACAATGTCATGTTGAGTGAAACGAAACATCTGTTTGTGCTTTGGTACAAACCATCAGTAGATCCTTCGCTTCGCTCAGGATGACATATTGAATAAAGTAAAACAAAAAAGGTTTGTCATTCTGAATGACAATGTACACTTACTGTCATGCTGAGGCAACGAAGCATCTGTAAAGTTAAGAATAGAGATTCCTCGCAAACTCGGAATGACATAGAATTAAAGATCCTTCGCTTCGCTCAGGATGACAAACTGTAGAGGCTAAGGTTGATATTAAGTATGTTTCTTTAAAAATGCTCCTTATATATCAAGTATTCTCTGCACTGTTCCTAATAAAACCTGTGTACCTAAAGCAATATCTTCGTAAGAAGAATATTCTAAAGGATTGTGGCTTATGCCATCTTTACTTCTTATAAAAATCATTCCATAATCACAAGCATAGGATAGTGGTAAAGAGTCGTGAAAAGGGCCACTCATTAGTTCGGGTGCATCTACATTTAATAAAAGCCCCTGAATTTCATTCAAGGGCTTTATTATGATTAATTCTATTCGGATAGATTATTATTTCACTTCTTCAAACTGTGCATCTTCTACTGTATCATTTGCTGTACTGTTGCTCTGTGTGTTTGTAGCATCTTGTGTTGTTGCACCTGCATCTGGTGTTGCTTGTTGCTGAGCTTTGTAAATTTCTTCACTAGCTGCAGTCCAGGCTGTATTCATTTCTGTTAAAGCAGTGTCTATAGCTGCAATATCCTGTGCTTTATGAGCTTCTTTTAATTTAGTTAATGCAGTTTCAATAGGTGTTTTTTTATCGGCAGGAATTTTGTCTCCAAATTCTTTTAATTGTTTTTCTGTTTGAAAAATTAAACTATCTGCCTGGTTAATTTTCTCTACTTTTTCTCTTGCTTCTTTATCTTCTGATTCATGGGCTTTAGCCTCTGCTTTCATTTTTTCTATCTCTTCTTTACTTAAACCACTACCAGCTTCAATATGAATTTTTTGTTCTTTACCAGTTCCTTTATCTTTTGCACTAACATGTAATAAACCATTGGCATCTATATCAAAAGTTACTTCAATTTGTGGTACACCTCTTGGTGCTGGTGGTATTCCATCTAAATTAAAAATACCTAAACTTTTATTTTGAGCAGCCATTGGCCTTTCGCCTTGTAAAACATGTATTTGAACACCAGGCTGATTATCGCTTGCTGTGCTAAATATTTCCATTTTTTTGGTAGGTATTGTAGTATTAGCAGGAATCATTGGTGTTAACACACCACCCATTGTTTCAATACCTAGTGTTAAAGGTGTAACATCTAACAATAAAACATCTTTAACTTCACCAGTTAACACACCACCTTGTATGGCAGCACCAACTGCAACAACTTCATCTGGGTTTACACCTTTATTTGGTTTTTTACCAAAAAATTTCTCTATCACTTCCTGCACTTTAGGAATACGAGTACTACCGCCTACTAAAATAATTTCATCTATTTGGCTAGCTGTATAACCAGCATCTTTTAAAGCAACTTCACAAGGTTTTAAACAACGTGTAATTAAACTATCACTTAATTGCTCAAATTTTGCTCTTGAAAGTTTTTTTACCAAGTGTTTCGGAACACCATCAACAGCGGTTATATATGGTAAGTTTATTTCTGTTTCGCTAGAGGACGATAATTCTATTTTGGCTTTTTCAGAGGCTTCTTTTAAGCGTTGTAAAGCCATTGGGTCTTTTCTTAAATCTATTGCTTCATCAGCTTTAAACTCATCTGCCAACCAGTCCATTATTACTTTATCAAAATCATCACCACCTAAATGGGTATCTCCATTAGTGCTTTTTACTTCAAAAACGCCATCGCCTAAATCTAATATAGAAATATCAAAAGTTCCACCACCTAAATCAAATACAGCAATTTTTTGATCTTGGCCCTTTTTATCTAAACCATAAGCCAAAGCTGCTGCTGTTGGTTCGTTTACAATTCTTTTTACAGTTAAACCAGCAATTTCACCAGCTTCTTTTGTAGCTTGCCTTTGTGCATCGTTAAAGTAAGCAGGTACAGTAATTACGGCTTCATTCACTTCTGTTCCTAAATAATCTTCGGCAGTTTTTTTCATTTTTTGAAGTACCATTGCCGAAATTTCTTGAGGTGTATATAACCTTCCATCAATATCAACACGAATGGTGTTGTTATCTCCTTTTACAATTTTGTAACTCCAATGGCTAATTTCTTCTGTTACTTCGTCAAACTTTCTTCCCATAAATCTTTTAACACTAGCTATTGTATTAATGGGGTTAGTAATTGCCTGGCGTTTTGCCGGGTCTCCTACTTTACGTTCTCCATTCTTTAAAAAACCAACAACAGATGGTGTTGTTCTTCTGCCCTCTTCATTGGCAATTACAACTGGCTCGTTGCCTTCCATTACACTTACACAACTATTCGTTGTGCCTAAATCTATACCTATTATTTTTCCCATAGTAAATTTATTAATGCTTTACATTGTTCAACCTTTATGCCATTTCATTATTTATGAAAAAATGGCAGTAAAATAAATAGATAAAATTTGTATTAAATATTTATGGCAGAACGGGTTAAGAAAATAAGAAAAAATTTCATTAATTTATGAGAAAAAGGAAGGGAAAAGAAAATTAAACAATTTTACTTTTTCTGAGAATTGGTTCCATTAGGCCTAATTCCTGTAGTCTCTAATGTGTATTTATAACGTTTAATTGCTTTTGTTAATGCTTGGGTAATTTCTTGCTGACCAGCCTGGCTATTTAAATAATCTTCTTCTTCCGCATTACTGATAAAGCCAATTTCTACTAACACTGCTGGCATTGCTACAGCCTGTAACACCCATATTCCTTTGCCTCTTTGTTGAGCCTGACGGCTAGGACGGCCTGTTTTAATAAATTCTTCCTCAATTGTTATTGCCAACCTTGCACTTCTATCAAAATATTGCTTTGTTTTTAAGTTTAGTAATATTTCCATTTCAGGATCATCTGGATTAAAATCTCCTAATTCTTTTGCTGTTGCACTATCTAAATATGCATCTTCGTGGCTTTTAACTGCATTTGTTTTTTGATCGGATTTACGTATTGCCCAAATGTAAGTTTCGGTACCTTTTGCAACGCTTGGTGTAGTGTAATATCTATATTGAGGAACTTTACGAGTAGTAGTTTTTTTTGTTTTTCTATTTTTACTTGTTACGGTTTTATATCCTACTAATTCTCTATGCCTGTTGCCACTTGCAGAGTTGCAATGAATAGAAATAAATAAATCACCTTTTGCAGCATTGGCTTTATCGGCTTTGGTAATTGGAGAATCATAAAAATCTGAAGTACGAGTCATGTACACTTCTACATCTGGTATTTCTTGTTCTATGGTTTTTTGTAATTTTAAAGCCACGTCTAACGAAATTGTTTTTTCATTGGAATATTTGCCTTCTGCACCAATATCTCTTCCACCATGACCTGCATCAATTACTATTTTTCTTAGCTTTTGTTTTTGTATTGGCTGTTGTGCATCTTTAGATTTAAAAGAAAATATACAGGTTGCCAATAAAGTTAATAAAATTAGTAATGAAAATGAAATCCGTTTAGTCATATCAAATAGTTAAATACAAGTGTTTGTATGATGTTTAAAGTATTAGCTCTTATTTTTGCTCAGTTATACTATGAGCAAGTTGTACAAAATTAATAAAAAAATACTTACTGTTTTCATTGTAAGTATTGCTTTGTTTTTTTTAACATTATCATTAGAAGCCAATGTAGTGATTAATAATATTGCTCATCCTCCTATTCAGGATACAATCCCTTCTAAAGTCAAAATTGGCAAAGATTCTATACAAAATAAAAAAACAGATAGCACTAAAGTTTTAACAAAAGATACTTTAGTTTTCTCCAAAGACTCTATAGATGCTCCAGTAAAATATAGTGCAACAGATTCTGGAGTTTTAATTATATCTACCAAACAGTTTATTTTATATGGTTCTGCAACTGCCAAATATCAGGATATGGAGCTTGAGGCTGCAACAATAGAATACTTGCAGGATAAGCAAACTATTAAAGCAAAAGGTTCTTCTGATACATCTAAAAACTCTTTGCATAAAACAAAGTTTAAGCAAGCAGAAATGAGTACACAAAGCGATTCTATTGCATATAACTTAAAAACGCAAAAAGGTATTACTTATAATACTTATTATCAAGAGGGAGAATTATTTGTTAATGCAGGGAAATTAAAAAAAGCAGATAGTAATATTGTTTATGCTTACAAAGGTAGTTTTACAACCTGTAATTTAGATACACCACATTTTAGTTTTAGAACTAAAAAAATGAAAATAATTAATAATAAAATTGGTGTTAGTGGGCCTGCACATCCTGAGTTTGAAGGTGTACCAATTCCTATTTATATTCCTTTTGGAATTTATCCTTTAAATCGTGGTAGAAAATCGGGTATTTTAACCCCAACTTTTACCAGTAGCGAAGATTTTGGATTAGGCTTTGAAGGTATTGGCTATTACAAAGTTTTGAATGATAATTTAGATATTACAACAAGGGCTAATTTTTATACTTATGGTGGATGGAGTATAACTGCAAATAGTAAATATTTAAAAAGATACCGATATGCTGGCAATGTAAATATTGCTGTGCAAAAAAATAAAACGCTAAATCGTTATGCTACAAAATCGGAAGATGAATTTACTAGCTCTTCTTCATACATGATTAATTGGAGCCATAGCAGAGATAGTAAAGCAAGGCCAGGTACAAATTTTACAGCTAACTTAAATTTTGGTAGTACAAGGTTTAACAAAAATATTTTGAATAACCCTTATCAAAATTTCAACAACCAATTATCATCTTCTATTTCATATAGTAAAAACTGGAACAGTAAATACAATTTATCTTTAAACCTTAATCATAACCAAAATAACAAAACACATTTAGTAAATTTAAGTTTACCAAATGCCAATTTTAATGTAGTTACTTTTTACCCTTTTGAAAAAAAAGAAGCCATTGGCACTGCTAAATGGTATGAAAAAATTAGTATTGGATATTCTGGAAATTTACAAAACAGAATTTCATTTTACGATACTGCCTTTAGCTCCTACAAGTTGCTAGATACTTTGCAATGGGGGGCAGAACATAATATACCAATTGGTTTAGCTTTACCTGCTTTAGGCCCTATTAATATTGCACCAAGCATTTCTTTTCAACAAAGATGGTTTGGGCAAAAAACACATAGGTATTGGAGCATGGCAGACTCTTTAGTTAAAACAAGTACAAACAAAGGCTTTTACCTACAAAATAGTATGAGCTTTGGCATTAGTGCCAGCACCAGAATTTTTGGAACTTACCAATTTAAAAAAGGTAAGGTAAAAGCAATTAGGCATGAAATAAGACCATCATTTGGTATTAATTATACACCAGATTTAGTAAGCAAAAATTTTTACAATGTACAAGTAGACACCTCTGGTAGAACCATGCGTTTTTCTGAGTTTGATGGTGGAATTTATAGCTCTTACAATGAAGGAAATTTTGGAGGTATTACTTTTGGTATTGATAACTTACTTGAAATGAAAGTAAGAGACAAAACTGATACAAGCAAAAATGCGGACAGAAAAATAAAATTAATTGATGGGTTTGGCTTTAGCTCTTCGTACAATTTACTAGCAGATAGTTTTGCATTAGGTAGTTTTAATTTATATGTTAGAAGTACATTGTTTGATAAAATAAATATTACTGCAAGTGCCAGTCTTGATCCTTATCAAGTAAATAAATTTGGGCAAAGGGTAAATGCATTTATGCTAAAGAAAGGAAAATTAGGAAGAATAACTAATGGAAGCCTTGCTATTAGTACTAACTTTCAAAGCAAATCTAAAGATGGCAAAAATGAAGAAGATAGTAAAAATGGAATACCCAATGACCCATTTTTAACACCAGATGAACAGCAAAGACAGCTAGATTACATTCGCCAAAACCCTGCAGAATATACAGATTTTAATATACCATGGAAGGTAGATTTATCTTACTCTCTTTCATTTTATCAAGCTATAAAACCAGATTATAGTGGCTACAATACAGAAACTTTTAGTAGCTTAAATTTTAATGGAGATTTTAGTTTAAGCCCCAAATGGAAAGTAGGTGCAACAGGATATTACGATTTAAAATACATGAATTTTCAACAATTTAGCATGTTTATTTCTAGAGAAATGCACTGCTGGCAACTTTCTGTAAATATTACCCCTGTTGGTTTGTGGCGTAGTTTTAATATTGTTATAAGTCCTAAAAGTGGTATTCTAAGAGATTTAAAAATAAATAGAAACAGAACATTCTCTAATCTGTAGTTTTTTTGTTTTTCCAAATCAAACTACCATCTCCATAGCTTAAAAATCTAAAATCATTTTCTAATGCAAAGTGGTAAATTTTTTTCCAATTGTTTCCTGCTATTGCAGCTACCAACAATAACAAAGTAGATTGTGGCTGATGAAAATTAGTAACTAAAGCATCTGCAACTTTTAAATTGTAACCTGGTGCAATAATTATTTGTGTTTTAGTAATAATCTTTTCTTTATTATTCTCAATCATCCATTGTAATAAACTATTTAAGGCATCGTTTACCAAAATTTCTTGAGGTAACTCATAAGCATCCCATTGATTAATGGCAATTTCATTAAATGATGTAAAATTGGTTTGTGTTTTTATTTTCACACCCATCCAATAAAGGCTTTCAATTGTTCTTAAAGATGTTGTACCAACTGCTATAATGGTGGGAAAATCTTTACTTAATAATTGTTCAATAAACTGCCTGGTAACTTCAATATATTCTGCATGCATTTCATGCTCTTGCATTGTTAAAGCCTTTACAGGTTTAAAAGTACCTGCACCTACATGTAATGTAGTATAAATAGGTTGAATATTTTTTGCCTTTAGGTTCTTAACCATTACATCCGTAAAATGCAAACCAGCAGTTGGGGCTGCAACACTTCCATCAAATTTTGCATAAATAGTTTGATAGGTAACTCTATCTTGTTCTGTAGTGCTTCTTTTTATATAAGGTGGTAAAGGAATTACGCCAAACAAATGTAAAAGTTCAGAAAAGCATAGCTCATTATTGTTCCAACAAAATTCAATCAAAAAATAATCATTTTTCTTTTCAATTATTTTTGCTTGTAGTTGAATATTATTTCCATCTTCTTTCAATTCTTTTAGTAAAAAATCTTCTTTCCATTTTTTGGCTCCACCAACTAAACATTTCCAATATACTTTACTTTTTTGCATCATGGCAACAGTAATATCCCCATATCTCTCATCTGGTTCTAAACAAAAAATTTCAATTACACTGCCAGTTGTTTTTTCAAACAATAATCTTGCTTCAACAACTTTAGTGTTGTTAAAAATAATTAAAGAGTTTTCAGGAATATGATTGTGTAAATTATAATAATAGTCTTGTGAAATTTCTTCATTGTTATACACAAGTAGTTTGCTTGTATCTCTTAGAGATAAAGGAAATTTTGCTATTCTTTCTTCAGAAAGTGGATAAGAAAAATCAAGAATAGATAAATGCTTGGGGTGCATTATTGAAAATTAAAGAATGTTATTTATAAAGCTTCCAATATTTTTTCTGCAACTGCCAAATCGCTTGGATGCGTAATTTTTATATTATTATATTCTCCGTCAATCAAGAAAATAGCTGCTCCGGTTGCTTCTACAACAGATGCTTCATC
>JADLER010000081.1 GCA_020846025.1 Bacteroidia bacterium
ATTAAAATATCAACCATCCGAAAGCGATAACCCGGTGCTATTACAATTTGTGAATTAGCTGAAAACACATCCAAGTTTAACCTTTCCATTTCATTATTTAATCTTTTCAAAACTTCCAAAACAGGCATATTTTGAGGCAAATCATCATATACCTCCCATTGTTTTAACAACATGGATTGAATAGATGCTCCCTGCATTAATTTAACACCTAACCAATACAAACTTTCTAATGTACGTGTGCTTGTTGTTCCTACAGCCACAATCGGATGACTATTTTCAATTTGATGTATTAGATTTTCAATTGTTTGTTTTGAGATAATAATATGCTCTTCATGCATTGTATGATTTTGAAGTTTTTCTGCTTTAATTGGCTTAAAAGTTCCTGCGCCTACATGCAATGTAACTTCTTCTAAATGGATATTATTTGCTCTAAGTTTATTTAACACTTGTTCAGTAAAATGCAATCCTGCTGTAGGCGATGCCACCGAACCTTCTACTTTTGCATAAATAGTTTGGTAATCGACTTCGTCCTTATTGTTACTTTCTCTATTTAAATAAGGTGGTATAGGTAAAACACCTCCTAATTGAATAATCTCTGCAAAACTAAAATCAGTATTATCCCAACTAAATTTTATCTCAGTTAAATCACCATTAGTGCCAACTTTTTCTGCATACAAGTTGATTTCACCCTTATCCGATTTAATTACTTTTATTAATTTACCATCTTTCCAACGTTTTGCATTGCCTATTATACAATACCAGCTTACACTTTCCTTAGCAGATAAAGCTATTTGGTACTCATTCGGGTGTGCAGGTTCAATACAAAACAATTCAATTTTGGCTCCTGTTTGCTTTTGAAAAAAGATGCGTGCATGTATAACCTTAGTATTATTAAAAACGAGCATTGCATTATGAGGCAATACATGCACAATAGATTTAAAAACGGATTCAGAAATTATCCCGTCTTTATAAATTAACAGCTTCGACTCGTCTCGTTCAGTAAGCGGATATTTAGCAATTTTATCATCAGGCAAATCATACAAATAGTCTTTAATATCAATATCTTTTACCTGCTTCACAATAAATTTGTTTAATAAAATCTTATTCTCTTTTTATTAAAGAGTATGTTATGGCTTAAAAATTCCTTTCAATTTTTTCTTTGCCTCTTCCTCCGCTTGTTTTTTCAAACGTTCCTTTTCGGCCTGTGCTTTTGCTTCGGCTTCTTTTTTAATCCGATCAGCTTCTGCTTGTGCTTTTTGCTTAGCACTTTCTACTTCGGCTTTGGCTTTTGCTTCAATTTCTTTTTGCTTGGCTAATGCTTCAGCTTTCAGGCGTTCTTTTTCGGCATTTACCTTATCCTCTAATATTTTCTTTTGTTTATCTAATTCTTCTTTAGCTTGATTTTTAAGGCTATTAGCCTCTTGTTTTGCTATATCAGCTAAATTAGTAGTAATAATAGGTTTTGTAAAAGTACCTTTAATGCCAAGAGCAAGCGGAATATTTTCACTCATTTTAATATTTGAACCTACTTTTGAATTAACTCCTTTAAGCGCATCTTCTAATGCTGAATTTACTTTACCAAGTTGTCCTCTGCTCACTACTGTAGTACCGGTATAATCAATAGTTTGATCTAAACCGCTTGAACCCGCAAGGGTTAATGTAGTTCCGGCTACCGAAGTATTAAAAGGCTGTGTGTACACTCTTCCGTTTTCAACTTTAAAATCAATCTTTACATTTTTCATGGAAAGTGCTTTGTACTTGTCATCTTTCAAAACTTTTGCAACTTCTTCCATTAAACGTACATTTTTAATTTCTGCTTTATTAATCACCAAAGTACCATTAGAAAATAAATCAGGATATATAATATTTAGATGTTTATCTAAAGCTGTTTGAAGAGAAAAATTAGCAGAGAAAGTGCCATTTGATTTTTCAATAATTGGTGCCAGTTTTTTAATTGTATTAAAAGTTTTAGCAGCCATCTGCATATCCATATCAGCTAATGAGAAATTAAAAGAAGCAGTAGGCTTGTGTGAATTTGATGTTTCGTAAAATCCTGACATTTTAATAGCTGACCCTAACATATTTAAACCTACATTATTCAAATTCAATTTTTGTTGATTAATATTTATGTTACCATTAAAATTCTCGATTTCAAAATTACTGTATAACAATTTTTTTATTGAACTATTGAAAGTGAAATTTATATTATCAGGGATTATTGGTGCTTCTAATGATGTGGTATCATCAACAGGTGGTGCAGCAGGCGACTCATCTTGTGTAATAAATTCATTTGCATTAATTAAAGTTGAGTTTAATGCTAAATTTCCTTGAATAATTCCATTACTAAACAAGTAAGGAAAGAAATTTGAAATATCTCCTTTTATACTAAAATCTGATTGCCCAATTTTTGCATCAAATGCTGTTAATGCAACCTTTTCGGGTGTAAAGTTTAATCCGGCATTACTTAATTCAAAGGCATGTGGTAAATCTTTTGACTGAACTTGAACTTGCTGAGCAACAAATTTTCCGGTTGCACTAAACTCATTAAATTTTTTTTGTTCAATTGCTGAGATTTTTCCTTTTGCTGTAATGTCAGAAGTAAATACACCACTCAACTTCATATCATTTTCAAGAGGAACAAATTTGCTTATGTTTCCTAAATTAAATTTCCCTTTTAACCACGCATCAATTTCAGGATCCTTCATTACATTTAAAGCAAGTAATTTAGCATCAATAGCATCTCCAGCTATATCCAAATGAAATTTATTTAAGTTGATTCGTGTATTATTTAGATTTCCATCCGGGTTACTTACTTGTAAATTTACCTGAACATCATTTACAGGAACTGGTAATGCAGGATATTGAAACATTGCATCGGCTATGTTTAGATTAAAAGTAAATGCAGGCAAACTGCTTTCGTTATATTTTCCTTTTACTGTACCATTAAATCCTAATAAGCCTTTGGTTTTTAAATCAGCAAAATCTTTGGTGTACATACCCGGTACCAAGGAAAGAAAACTTTTAAACGAAGCTTTTGGAGCGTCATACTTTAGGTCCATCAATATATCATCATTTAACATTTGAACAAAACCATCAAAATTAAATACAAGCTCATTTAGCCCTATAGAGTTTTCTTTAAAGGTGTATTTCATTTGAGGCATATTCATATCCATATCTACTTTTATGGATGTATTTACTTTATTTAAATACTTTGCTCCACCATATGTTAATGAAAATTCTTTAATTTCAGAAAGTATAGATAACAAAAATTCATCTTGGGTAAAATCACCGCTTAATTGGAAATCAAATCCATTAAGAAGTGTATTAACACCCATCTTTTTATCATCATAACTTATTTTACCGTTTTTAATCTCTAACGATTTTAAGCTAACTTTAAATTTGGTTTCAGATGTATCAGTATTTGGAAGTGTATCGGTACTTGGTTTTGTAATATCCCAGTTTGCTTTTCCGTCTTTTAGCACAATTGCATTTATTAACGGGTTCTCTAAATATATTTTCTTTACACCAATTACATCGCCTTTAATTACAGACATAATATCTAATGTACAGCTAAACTTATCTATTGCGGTTAAAGTATCTTGTTCAAACTCATTAACTCCAATTACCTGAAATTTATTTATTCCTAAAGTTAAATTAGGGAAACTCTTGATCAAGCTAAGTTCAATATCTTCATCAAATGAAATTTTAGCATTTACATTTTTATTTATCTCTTGTTGCAATAATGATACTACTTTCCCTTTATATACAATTGGTAAAATAAAAATTGCCAGTATTAACAGAAGGAAAATTGAAAAAAATACGATAAGAAACTTTTTCATGATTAATTATTATTTAATAACGAAACCAATGTTTCTGATTTAAAAGGTTTAATTAAAAATTGTTTTATGCTTGGATATTTCTGTGCTTTCAATCGATCAATATCATTGGATGAGGAAGTAAGGAAATAACAATAATACTTTTGTTTTACTTCATCACTGAATTGTTCAAAAACATCCATAAACTCAAATCCATTCATTGTTGGCATTTGAATATCAATCAACATTACTGTTTTCATTTGACTATCAAAAGTTTTAATAAATTCAAGTGCTGCCTGTGCTCCACTAAATTGATAAACAGTAGATGCATTTTGTCCACTTAATTCAATAGCCTTTGACGCAACTAATAAATCAATTTTATTATCGTCAATCAGTATATAATTATGCATATAAATTATTTTGAGGGGATTTTTACTGTAAATGTACTTCCTATATTTAGTTTTGATTCGAGTTCTATTGTACCTCCAAGTTTAGCTATAATTTCTTTAACATTATATAATCCAAATCCGGAACCATTAACTTCAGAGTTTGCACGGAAAAACAATTCAAAAATACTTTTTTGATATTTTTCATCCACACCCATACCATTGTCTTTTACTTCCATAGTTAATGTATCGTTTATAATATACATATTAAGGTGTACAAACTTATTTTTCTCATCAGGTCGTTGATATTTTAATGCGTTTGAAACTAAATTATTTGCAACTACTCTTAATTTAGTAACATCCGTTCTGAAAAGACTGTTATTACTGCTAATATCAATAGTTAGTTTAACATTATCTTGCAAACATTTTAACCCGAACAATGAATCGATTTCAGTTTTAATTACATTTAAATCTACATTATCGATTTTTAATTGACCTCTGTTATTTTTATAGTACACATGCATGTTTTCAACAAAATCACTTAATTGAATTGAGGATTTTTCAATTAAATTCAACATCATTAAAACTGTTTTATCATTTTTATTTTCTGCAGTATTAACAATATTCATGGCACCCATTATACTCATTAACGGGCCTTTCATATCATGGGATACACTGTAAGCAAAATTATCTAATTCCTTATACGCACGTGATAGCTCAGAAATTTTATTTTCTAGTTCTTCACTTTGCATATAATAACGATAAGAGTCTTCAATTGCACTTTGTATCTCAATATTATTCCATGGTTTATTTATGTATCGATAAACATGACCTAAATTAATCGCTTTAATTACCGATTCAATATCTGCATAACCTGTAATTAGAATTCGTACAGGTTTAGGAAATTTTTTTATAATAGAACCGAAAAATTCAATACCTGTTTTTCCTGGCATACGCTGGTCGCATAAAATAACGTGCACACTATTTTGTTCTAAGTAAGCTTCAGCCTCATTTGCCGAAGGAACTATAGCCACATCGTAATCAAAACGAAAAGCTGCTTTAAATGCATGTAAATTGTGTTCTTCATCATCGATGAACAGAACTTTTATTTTTTTATCCATGGGGTTGTTGTTGGGGTATTGTTAAAATAAAAGTAGTACCAAAACCTAATTCGCTATTTACATCAATAGATCCATTGTGTTTTTTTATCGTATTATAAACTATTGAAAGCCCAAGTCCTGTACCATCCCCTACCGGTTTTGTAGTAAAAAATGGCTCAAACAGTTTGCTTTTAGTAGATTCGCTCATTCCGGTTCCGTTATCTGCAATAGTAATTTTTATATTTTTATCTTCTACTTCGGTTTTAATAAATATTTTTCCACCGGCTTCGTCTTTAAACTTTTCTTTTACAGCGTATATGCCATTTGAAATCAAATTTAAAAAAACTTGATTTAATTTTCCGGGATAACATTCAACTAAAGGCAAATCTCCATAATGTTTTTCAACAGCGATTTTATTTCCTAATTGATTATTAATAATGATAATGGTTGATTCTAATCCTTCATTAATATCAGCATGTTTAATGTCTATTTCATCTACTCGCGAGAAAATACGCAATCCTTTCACAATTTCGGCAGTTCTAACTGAGCCTTCATGAATACCTTTTAATAAATAATTCAATTCTGTTTTCAGGTACTCGTAGTCAATTTCAGATTTGTATTGTAAGATTGGCTCTAATGTTATTCCACTGTTTTGAATATATTCTTCTGTTTTTTCTTGTAGTTTATATAACTCTGCAATATCTCTATGCAAAGGCTTAACATTAGAAGTTACAAAGTTTATCGGGTTATTAATTTCATGAGCAATACCTGCTGTAAGCTGACCTAAAGATGCCATTTTCTCAGCCTCTACTAATTGCGATTGGGCTTGTTTTAAAGTATCTAATGTTACAGATAAGTTGTTGTTAGTTTCCGTTAATGATTTTGTTCGTTCTATAACTTTCTGCTCTAAAAGTACGTTTTGCTCTTTAATAATTCGAGAGTTTTCGTTAGCAATTTCTAATGCTTTGGATTGTGCCTTTAACTTATCTTTTTTAAGAATATTTATCCTATCAGCCAATGCTATGGAAAGCAAGGTTACTTCCAAAGCAGAACCATAAACTAAAGCATATTTACTCAACAAGTTGTATTCAATAGCTCCATAATCTTTTAGCACAAAAATTATTACACTGGATAAAAATACCGTCCATGATAGCAAAAAGAAATATGCACTACGATTTCCTCTAATTGCAACGTAAATTGCTATAAGTAAAACGATAATTGAACCTAACCCTGCATTTATATTTACAAAAGTATAGCTCAACTGATAACTGTCAAAAGCGGCTAAAATTATTGCAACAATATCAATAACAATAAAGAAAGTAATTATATAATTTAACCTACCAAGGTATTTCTTTGTAGAAATAAACTCTTGCATAAATAAAAGAGTAGCAATTCCAGATAAAGCACCAAATAAAAACACACTATGTGTTTTTATATAATTAAAATCAGGTGATAGGTATTTATTGATAAATCCATGAAAAGTGAGTTGAGTAAGCGTTACAAAAAGTATATACAAAACATAATACAGATAGTTTCTATCTTTAGTATTTAAGTAAATAAAAAAGTTATAGAAAAACATTACCAGCATTACTCCAAAATAGATATAGATAATACTATCTCGGTTTGCATTTTTTTCGCGAATTACAGCTACATCAGCTACCTCAAATGGTATTAGCAACTGCTCACCTGCTGTAATTCGAAAATAAATTGTCGCTTCTTCAATTGAATCATTCAACAGAAAAACAAAATTTTGATCGGGGAAAGGTCTGTTTTTAACAACATCCGTTTCCTTTAATGTTTGGGTAACCCACACTCCATTTTGGCGATAATATGTAGTTACTTCATCTAAGTTAGGATTAGCAACTTGAATCACTTTGTTGTTTAAAGATTCGTAATTGGGTAATATAATTTTTGCCCAAACAGGTTTATCAGATAAGCCTAAATTTAAAAGATTGTGCAAATGAACTAGTGCAAAGTCATTTTTTTGAACTGCTTCCTCAATTGAATTTATATTTGAATTTAACGGGTACGAGTATAGAGATAATTG
>JADLER010000082.1 GCA_020846025.1 Bacteroidia bacterium
AAAAACTACCCCCCCCCCCCCAACACAATTAACAATCAATGATGGGATAACAAGTAGCAACAAAGAGGTAAAACAAAAGATGTATGAATTACCCACAGAGGAAACTACTATGTTGATAAAGAAATTCAAAGATTCATCTAAAAAAACTTTGTATTTGCGAAGTTCGCAAAATTCATTAGCATTAGATTCTTCAATTTGGTTACTTGAAGCCGCATTAAATTTTGATTTTGACTCACCTAAATCAACTGAAATTGGATACAAAGACTCCATTAAGTATTCAGTAAAAATTAATAATAGCAAAATAAATTCATTAGATTTTAATTTAGCATACGATTCTCTCTCATCTATATTGACCAAAAAGGTAAATAAGACTACTAAAATACAAGTGCTTGATGTAACTGCAAGGCTTGAAGGAGAGAGTATTCTATATTTATGTGAGATTACATTGTTTAATAAAATAAATTCTCAAAGAATTAATACACCTTGTGATCCATTTACTACAGAAACTGCTTCGCCAAGTCTTTATCCTACATCAATTCCTAGTTATACAAATAGTTTTTTAAGTTGTTCAGGTAACCCAGTTTTAGATGGACCTACAGAAGTTGAAATTAAGTTAAACAGTTGTTCAATGCCGGCTTGTAATAATGGCTATTATTATACCAATGTAATTACAAATAGTTTTAATGGTTTAAATTTTCCTTCCAAGTTATATTATAGGAGTATAAATTCTTATTCAGGTTATTGCTTAACTTCAAATAAGATAATAACTGCATTAGAGTTAAATCAATATAAAAATGGTTGTAATTATTTGGCAAGTTTTTATAAGCCAACAACTCCATCTGGTCTGTCTATAATTAATAATTATGATTTATCACTTGAAATTACAGGTTCAGTTTGTTGTTATTGGCCTCATTCAGTATATTGGGTTCTAAAAGTTCAATATGGCATACTCCATTGTAATAATGGTGGAGGATCATAAAGGGTTTTAAAAATGAAATTTAAATACTTTCATATATTACTGGCTATTTTTCTTTATTTTAAAGGAAGTAGCCAGTTTATTGTTTGGCCGCAAGAAACTTCACTTGGTGGTATATTTCAAAATATATTACCTCAAACTAATGTAAATTATTTTAATGTATTAAAACTGGTTGATTTTAATCAAACAAGTTCTTACAGAGAACCACATCAGATTTTAACTTTTAACTTGAATGGTCAACTTTTAGATAGCACCATACTTCCAAGAGGTTTTAATCCTGTATCAATCCCTTATAAATATGGAAATAATTATTACTGGGCTGCGGTGTATTACGATACACTTAGCACATCTATAAATTCGCAACGTGCATATATCTTAAAACTAGATTCATTTTTTAATACCATTGATGTTAAAACACTAAATATATCACCAAGTACAATTGAGTTACCCTCTAATGTTATTAAGATAAATAATTCATTTTTTGTTTCAGTAAAAAATCAAATAAATAATGAACTTAAATTATATAAACTTGATACTCAACTAAACAAAAGAGATTCTATTACATTTAGTGGGAACCAAAATATCATAGAGCTTAAAGAAACTTATGATAGAAAAATTCTTATATCAGGCTATGGGTTTCCGCCTATTTCTGTTTCAGGTTCTCAAAAAATTGTAGTAGATACGTTGTTTAATATTGTAAATATATACAATCTAGATAGTTTAACTTATGTGATAGCTGGTGGTTCGGTTGTAACAGGTTGTTCTTCACAAATTAGTATTGATGCTTTATATTTTAAAATACTTCCGATTTCTCATACTAAAAATTATTTAATAGGGCAATATGATGTAGTTTATAATGCTAATTGTGATTCTAAAAAAAATCTAATTCATTCGGTAATTGATCATTCAAACCAGATAATTAATTCAAAAATAATCGGAGACTCAACGCGCGATGTAAGATATGCAGATAATATAAACTATGCTTGTTACAATAATGGTTCTATTTATACCGTAGCTGCTGAAAGTTACACGGGGCAAATTTTACAAAATAATAATACAAATATCCTAGTAATCAAATCAGATACTTTAGGTAATTTAATATGGACTAAGAAATATGGAGATAATATGTTCTATCGACCAGTTTCTATTATACAAACTCTTGATAGTAGTTTGTTGATTTCAGGGATTAGATATGATTATCAAAATACAACATTTCTGAACATAGCACAAGGATTTATTTTGAAATTAGATAAAGATGGAAACCCTATCATGACAGGGGTTAAACAATATAGTTCAGAAACATTTAATGAAATAAATTGTTATCCTAACCCCGCTTATAACACTTTATTTATAGATGTGCCATTTGAAAAAGAATATACATTACTTATTTATAATTTATTAGGAGAAATAGTATTTAGTAAAGAAAACTATAAGAACCAAACTGAAATAGATATTCATCATTTATTAAGCGGAGCTTATGTATTAAAGGTTAAAGTAAAAAATCGTTGGTTGACACACAAATTAATAAAACATTAATCTTTTCTTTCTTGACATAATTCTACTAAAACGCCATTAGTACTTTTAGGATGTAAAAAGAAAATCAATTTGTTGTCAGCCCCCAATTTTGGTTCTTTATTTAGAACTTCAAAACCTTCAGTTTTTAAACGATCCATTTCTACATAAATATCATCTACTTCGTAGGCAATATGATGGATGCCTTCTCCTTTTTTCTCAATAAATTTAGAAATGGCACTATCAGAATTTGTGGCTTCTAATAATTCAATTTTTGTTTCGCCAAGCATAAAAAAAGATGTACTCACACTTTCGCTAGCTACGGCCTCTACTTTATAATGTTCTTTACCAAATAGTTTTTTAAATAACTCGTTAGAGTGTTGAAGTGATTTTACGGCAATGCCAATATGTTCAATTTTTTTAATCATAATTTGCGTTTAATATTTGGTTGCATAAATATACTAAGCAAAATGTTTATTTCATCTACTTTTGAGTAATTTTACAACGGCATTTTAATTTAGAGTTATGTCTATATCAAACCGACAGCTATTTTTAAATCATGTAGCACAAACTTCACCTAAGCCTATGGACTTAGAAATTTCCAGAGCATTGGGTGTGTATTTATATGATACAAACAATAGTGTTTATATTGATTTTATTTCTGGCATTTCTGTTAGCAATGTTGGTCATTGCCATCCAGAGGTTGTAAATGCTATTCAAAATCAGGCTCAAACCTACATGCACTTAATGGTGTATGGCGAATACGTACAAACTCCTCAAATTAAATTAGCTAAAGCACTTACTGATTTATTACCAAAACATTTAGATTCTGTATTTTTTACCAACTCAGGAACAGAAGCCACTGAGGGAGCGCTTAAATTAGCAAAACGTGTAACAGGAAGAACGGAAATTATTTGTTTTAAAGATTCCTATCATGGTAGTACAAATGGTTCATTAAGTGTTATGGGAAACGAAGAATTTAAACAAGCTTTTCGCCCATTACTACCTGATGTGAAAATATTAACATACAATTCTATTCAAGAAGTAGAGCAACATATTTCTTACAAAACGGCTGCTGTTATATTAGAGCCTATACAAAGTGAAACAGGTTACACTGTTGCTAATAACGAATTTTTAAAAACCATTCGATTAAAATGTGATAAATATGGCACGCTCCTCATATTAGATGAAGTTCAGAATGGATTTGGAAGAAGTGGCACTTTTTTTGCTTTTGAACAAACTCCAATAACACCCGATATTTTATTACTTGCAAAAGGTATGGGTGGTGGCTTGCCAATTGGCTGTTTTATTGCTTCAAGAAAATTAATGAATGAATTTACGTATAACCCAGTACTTGGTAATATTAATACATTTGGCGGAAACGCTGTGTGTTGTGCTGCATCATTAGCCTGTTTAAATGTTATACAAAATGATGGATTATTGAAAGAAGTAGAAAGAAAATCAAACTTAATTCACTCACTCTTAGTTCATCCAGCTATTAAACATATTAAAGGAAAAGGTTTAATGTTGTCTATTGATTTTGAAAACACCGAATTAAATCTTCAAATTATTGAAACTTGCGTTAGAAATGGGTTAATTGTAGATTGGTTTTTATTTAATACACATAGTATGAGAATTGCACCTCCACTGGTAATTACCGATGATGAAATAAGACAAGCTTGTAGTATTATTATCCAGTCGATAAATGGAACAATAAGATAGATTGCCTTTTAAATCACTACAACTCCACTAATGCAACCAATAATTTTTCAAGTCTTAATTTCATTTCTTTTGCACTACAATCGTAATTATTAAAAATTACAGAAAACGCTAATTCTTTTCCTGATTTTGTTTTTACATAACCACAATAACTTCTTACCCTATTTATATAACCCGTTTTAGCTCGCAAATTGTTTTCGGCAAATGTACCTTTACATAAATTTGTCATGCTGCCGCTTTTTCCTGCCACAGGTAATGAGGCATTAAATGGAATATAAATGCTACTATCTCTGTAAATTTTTGAAAGTATCGTGGCTTGAATTTTTGTTGTTATTGTATTTGCTCTTGATAAGCCGCTCCCATCTACCATGTGCAATCCTGTAACATCTATACCTCTATCTTTCCAAAAATGTTTTACAGCTTGAATGCCATTTTCGGTAGTTCCTTGCTGTTTTGATTTTACTGCACCAAGTGTGTTTAATAAACTCTCTGCATAATGATTATTACTTTTTAAATTGGTAAAATATATCAGTTTTTCAAGATTTGGAGAGCTATAAGTATAAATCAACTGATTGCCTTTTAAATTTATACTTTGAAGGCTTATATTTTTATAAGTTCCATTTTTGTTTTGCAGATTAAATTTCTGTAAGGTATTTGATAATTCAGATGCGAAATATAATTGTGGTTGTGGGGCTTGCGCTTCAACCTCATAATTTGCTTTTTGAGCTGGAATACTTCCAAGAATCACTCTTGTTGAAAAACTATATGGGTCTCCATATACAAAGGCATTATCCTGAGTTCCAAATGCATTAACGCGTGATGTAATAGTAATGACTTGTTTATAAAATAAGGGCTTTACATCATTTATGACAACTTCATCGTTTATTGATTTGCTATTTAAAAAAATAGAAAATTTATTGTCGTTATACGATAATCCATTACTACCTGCTCCAAAGTAATTACCAATATCACTCCATATCCAAGCATCAGGAATCATATTATTAAAAATGGAGTTGTCTATTATTAAATCACCATTTATTGGTTTCATCCCATTCAATTGAAGTTGTTGTACTATTGAATTTATAAATTGAGTATTGTTTTTGTTAAAGTAACTTGAACCAAATGAAGGATCGCCACTTCCAAGCACACACAATACTTTTTTGTTTTTTTGTAATGTTGAGTCGAACTGGGTTGCTGTATAAAATTTTGTTTTATAGCAATAATCTTTTCCTAAAATACCCAATGCAGCAGATGTAGTTACAATTTTTAAGGTACTTGCTGGAATTAATGCAAGCTCCGATTGGTATTCGCTGATGGTTTTACCGGTTGCAGCATCTAATACACAAAAACTATAACTCGCATGTTTTAGTTGTTCATCTTTCTTAAATGTTTCTAAAACCTCATCTAGTCTGTTTTGTGAGCTAAGTACACACGAGCAAAAAATGAATAGTGAAACTAATAAAGCCTTCATGAGTTATTTATTAAATTTCTTTAAAATTATGATTAATCCGTGCTTCATGTTTTGAACTTACATTTTTGTTTTTAACTTTATGTAACTTAAAACATATATTTCGTTTTATGCCCAATTCATTTTTTGCTTTTAAGCAATTTGTAATAAAGCAAGACAAGTGCGCTATGAAAGTTAGCACCGATGCTGTTTTGTTAGGAGCTTGGGTATTACCTAATGGAAGTAAACAAATTTTAGATATTGGAACGGGTACAGGAGTAATCACATTAATGCTGGCCCAAAAATCAAATGCTTCTATTGATGCAATTGATATTGATGAACAAGCCGTACAACAGGCTGAAAATAATTTCAGAGAAAGCCCTTTTGATAACGAACTTCGTATTTCAAAAATTGCTTTTCAAGATTTTTATAAAACAGCTACTAAGAAATATGATTTAATCATTACCAATCCACCCTATTTCGAGCAATCTTTTAAATCGAGCGACGAGCAACGTTCACAAGCAAGGCACGCCGACGTCCTTCCTTTTGATACATTGTTAGATGGCACAATACAACTATTAAGTGAT
>JADLER010000083.1 GCA_020846025.1 Bacteroidia bacterium
ATATTGGCTTGTCATAAGTTCCAGAACTCAAACTATTGCAAAAACACTACAAACAATGGCACAAAAAAAAGAAAATTACAAGATTACAACAGGTTACAAATTCAAGTTTAGAGCCAACTGTATCATAAGAACAGAACAAAAAGAATGGATTAATGGAAATTGGAACAAAGTAAACAAAAGGAAATTAGAAAACTTAAAAGACAATACTACAAAAGGTCAACTATCAAAGAAATCAAAAAGTAAATTAAAATCATCAATAAATTGGTTAATAATAGCAGCAAATAAAAAGAACGTAAAAAGTCTAAAATACAATCAAATATTCAAATTCAAAATAAATTTCATCACATTAACAATACCACCACAAGAAAATGAAATAATACAAGAGAAGAAATTCAAAACAATTCTGAACACTTGGTTAACATATCAAAGAAAATATTCCAAATTAAATAATTATGTTTGGAAAATAGAAAAGCATAAAGACAACAGGCTTCACATTCATATACTTACTGACACATTTATACATCATCGGAATATAAGAAATAGCTGGAACACAATATTAAAAAGAAACGGTTTATTAGAATTGCACTGCAAAAAATATGAAAATTATGACCCTAATAGTACTGATATACATAGCATTAAAAAAGTCAAAAAAGTAGCGGCATACGTTGTTAAATATATGGCAAAAAGTAATGAAAAAGATTCACTGTACAATGGTCGAGTATGGTCATGTAGTAGTAAATTGTCAGCAGTTTTAAATAATTGTTTAGAAGTTAGTCCAGATGTATTGAGAGAATTTACAGAACCGTTATATAAGAAAGAAATAGAATTTGATTACATCAGTACACCACCAAATGAATTTGGGAATAGTTTTATAGTTGCAGAAATATATTTTTTGAAAATTAAAGACTGGATTAAATTAAAAGGTTCAATGGTATATGATTTTTTTAAGGAATTAATTTACAATTTGAGACCTGAAAGCGGTAGCAGCAAACAAATAAGTTTTGAATATTCAATTTAAAATAAAGCCCTACGGGCAACAATTGTACTGGTAAGAAATTCATAAGTAAATTAATAATATTAACTAAATATCAAAAACAAAATGGCGTCAAAAACAAAAATCAGTAAACAAGTTGATAATATTATGGAGATATTTAGAATACATTATGAACAATTCAACGAAATGCCAATTCAGGAAGGATATAAATTTATTTTTAAGATAGGATTTGTATTTGAATGGTTAAAAGTAAATCAACAAGAATTAACAGAAATCATCAAAAGATTAAAAAATGAGAAATAGACACAAATACCATCCAAATTGGAACGACATTATTAGACCAGAAATACTAAAAAGGGATAATTACAAATGTCAAGATTGCGGAGTAGAGCACAGAGGTTTATATTTAGTTCAAGAAAGTGGCAAGCTCTTAAAAATTGATAAAGAAGAATACATAGAAGCTTTGAGAGCCGAAGAAAAAGTTAAAAAAATATTCCTACAAGTTGCACATTTAGACCATAACCCAAAAAACAATAATTATGAAAATCTTAAAAGCCTTTGTCCTAGCTGTCATCTCAATAATGACAGAGTTCACAACCAAATAAAACGTAAATCTAAAATCAAAAATTAACTGCATATGTGGAAATCTGTATTTAAAGAATTGCCTGTAAATGAGCAAATAGTTTGGGTAAGAGTTACAAGTGTTTACGGAGAATTGGCACAAGCTCAATACAATAGTTCAAATCAAACATTTACTACAACATTAACAGGAGTGGTATTGCCGGTTTATCAAGTAAGTAGGTGGAAAGTATTATAAATTTAAAATAAAGTAAAATGTTAGAACAAATTGAAAAAATAGTAACAGATGGTATCGGTGAAATAATAGCGGTTGCAGTTACAATAGGTATAGCAGCCATAAAAAGAGCTCTCGAAAAAAGAAAGTTAAGGAGAAAAGGAATTTTAAGAGACAAGCGTTATTTTGAAGACAATAAGGATATTAAAAATATGTATCATTAAAACATTGCCATCGCTCTAAGGCTATCACCCTCACAATAAATAGCAATTGAAATTGTAAGCAAGCTGAGTTATATAGGATAAATATCCTGTCAGTACAATAATTTAAAATTTCTCGGGTAAATAGTATTTAGTTTTTAAATTATTGCCCTCGCTCAAATACACTTAAAAAATAGTTTTTCATTAAAGTAGTTATTCTTTGGTTCTATTTTTTAAGAGTATTTTTAAGCCATCGCACCTCACTAGTAGCACTAAAGCCCTGCTGATTGCAGTGCTAAAGTGCTACTATGGGCTTACATTGAGAAAATCAATGTAAGCAATGTTCCCTTAACCCCAGTGTGGCACTAAACCAAATCTAGCACATTGCAATTACGTTGCTCGTAATTGCGTAAAATGTGCTGCTTTGGTCAAGTGCCACTACTCGCCCCTTTTCCCAATGCGGTGGCACTAAGTGTTTTAAAAATAAAAACACAAAGTGCCACCAAGCTTTATTATTGGGCCAGGGGCAAAAAGGATGTAGCCCATTCAGGGTTTTAAATTTCTCACGGCTGAATGCTTTTTCATTGGTAAACCAATCAATGTATGCTGGACGATTTTTCTAGTAAAAAACTAGAAAAATCGTCCAGCGTTTTTTTAGTGCTGCCACCCGCTCAAAATTTTAAAACCCTTTCGTTTCATATTCGATTAATTTTTTTGACAGGTGCCCAATACCCAACTAAAAATTAATCGAATAGGAACAACTTAAAAATGGTTTTACAACCATTTTTAAGTTGTTCTCAAAACCATTTTCATAATTTAGACGAAACACAATAATTTTTCGATAAACGATTTCAAAATAGCTTATTTGTATCGGTGTTATTCAAAAAACAAGATTTTACAGTTTGATAAAAAAAAGATAGATTTGCCCAGGTAATTTATTTATAAACTAAAATTTTTTTATCATGAAAATGAAATTCGGAGCAATCGTCGTAGACGGTCGCGGAAAAATTGGCGGTCACGTAGCCTCTAAAAATCGTGGCGGAGCATATTTAAGAACTAAAGTAACTCCCTCAAATCCAAAAACGAGCCTTCAAGCCGCTGTTAGAAATCGCTTAACTTCATTATCTCCAGGTTGGAGAGGTTTAACGGCATCGGAGAGAGAGAGCTGGAATAATGCAGTTGCAAATTTCGCTGGTACCAACATTTTTGCGGACAAAGTGAATCCAAGTGGTATCAACTTGTACACTAAGTTAAATGCAAACTTGTTAGAAATTGGTAAGCCAACAATTAACACAGCTCCGTTACCAAGCGAGGTTGAGCCAGTGTTGACAGTTAGCGCAACTGCGGCGGCTGGTGTACCTGCATTTTCGGTAGTTTTCACGCCAACACCGGTACCAGCGGGCACAAAGTTCATTATTCGTGCAACAGGTCAAGTAAGTGCCGGTATTTCAAATTTAAAAAGTAAGTTTCGAAATGTTGTAGTACTAGATTCTGCGGACACATCTCCTGAAAACTTGCTAGCTGCTTACACAGCAAAATTTGGTACATTGGTAGCTGGACAAAAAATAGGTGTTGAAATTGTACCAGTTAATTCTGTAACAGGTCAGAAAGGTCAAGCGGTTAGCACTTCGTTAATAGTTGCTGCTTAATAGTTGATTTTTTCCTAAAGCAAAAGCCCCGAGTAGTGTCGGGGCTTTTCTTTTACTGTTCGTCAAGTTCTGGTTAGTTTTTTAAAATTTGTTCTAACATTATTTTTCTTACAATTTCAGCATTTAATTCAATAATTAATTGCATAAATCCGCTTGGCGTGGGGTCGTCGTATCGCAGCTCCTGCCAATTTGGGTAATCTTTTTGTATGCGATTACTAATTTTTTCAATTCTAATTTTAGATGTCTTTAGCATTTGTTTTATTTTGATTGTGCTTTTCATACCTGTTTAATTTAAATGTTAATAATTTTAATTTGTCCCTCTCCATTGATGTGATGAAACATTTTAGCAGCTTCTTCATTCTATATCTTCTATTCTGTTAGAAATTGCAGCAGATAATTCAAGCAAATCGTCTTGTTGTTTCTTGCTTAATTTATCAAAACCACTTTTGTCCGTTATTGTAATCTTTTCAATCAATTTTATGATTGAAATATACCCCTTTATTGTTTTTGGCTCTTTCATTTGAATTTGTTTAAAAGTGAACACATATCTTCAATTCTATCTCTACTGAACTGAATTAAAATATCTCCATTGTCTCTGTAAACTTGCTCGTTTAAATCAGAAGCATCTAATTGAATGTTGTCCGCTATCTTATTCATAAAGTAGTCAAACAACTCAATTTCACCTTCAGTAAACGAACGGCTTACTTTCTTCGGTTTAGTTCTTACGTGTTTTGGCTCTCCATCTAATGACCAATAACCTGTATTTCTCTCGTTAATTCTATGTCCCATTTTATTCTGTTTTAAATTCTCATTCTACAAGTGCCACTTCTCATATACGCAGCCGTTAATCTTGCAAATCCATTTATTACCCCCCCACTTGATTAATTATTCTTACTTGAAGTCTTGGAAATTCATCCAGTACTTCCTTTATCTCTTCTTTACTCATAAGTTTACATCGATTTACATCTCTTGTAAAATTTGCCATTTGCTGCCCATTCATATGGTTAATTGATTTGCCTGTATAGTAATTATTTCCATTACTCAAGGCGTAAATTTTTGTTCTCATGGTTTTTGGTTTTAGGTTATTATTTATGGTTCATTTTTAGTACCCATTCTAATTCTATCTTTTTTGCAACCAACCCAGTAAGCGAGTCATGTAGTGTATATTCTTTTATATTTTCGCTATATTGTGCATAATCTCCTTCTTGTTCCATCCGTTTTGAAACCAAAATAATTTGTTTTCTAGTTGTATTGAGCCTATCGGCTATTTCTTTATTTGTTCTCATGGTTTTAGGTTTTAATTTATAAATCTATTTCAGTCTTGCCAATCATTATAGCAATTTTCGCAAACTGCAACAGTTTTTGAATAGAATTGTGTAGCATTCCACGTAGCTATCTTTTTTCCTAATGTTTCTCCACACGAACAATAACTATTTTGATTTTGCATGGTTACGTTTGGATATAATCGTCCCCCCAATTCTTTTCTTAACTCTGCTTTTGCTTTTGCAATAGCTTGTTTTTCGGTTTTCATTACATAATGCTTTTTCATGTTTTCAAATTTTTAGTTTTTAATATTACTGTTTTTTAATTCTTGTGGCTCATTTATAAATGGCTCATCGCAATCACATGTACTAAATTGTGGTAGTAAATAACGCTCACTTGCACTGCTTAATATTGCGCCACATTTCTGGCATTTAATTACATGCATCCAGCTACTAAGGCTTTCTTTTTTAGTGTTTTTAATCATGGCTTTAATTTTTAGTTTAATAATACTTAAAAGTATTGATTTTATTGGGTTTTAGGCTAATTTTTTGTTTTGAAGATTTTTAAAATCAAAAACTTTATATTTTTTTTTTAACAAAAACAAAATTTTATTTTGTGGCGTATGTTTGCTTTTTGAGTAGATTTGTTTATTCTTAAAATTAATAATCATGGCTCAAGTTAAATATGGTGCAATTATTACAGAAATTAAAGGTAAGGTTGGTGGTACAGTGTTCCAAGGAGGAAGAGCCTCGCCGATTATGAAAAATAAATCAATTATTCAATATCCTCGAGGTGGAGAGGTAAATAAAACCCGACAAACTAGCCAATCAAATTTCGGTCAAGTTACAAAAGGTTGGAGTAAATTGACAGATGGTGAAAGGGCAAGCTGGTCAAGTTTGTTAGGCGTTTGGACATTTGTTAATAAATTTGGCGAGACTTACGATGGTTCGGCTTACCAAATTTATACGGCTGCAAATATAAACCGTATGTTATTAGAGTTAAGTCCTCTTACTTCGGCTCCTGTTGCAGATTCCGCGGTTGACCCAATTTTCACATGGGCAAATTATTCTATATCTGGAACTTTTGTTGGTTCATATACCAATAATTTGGCGGATTTTCAGTATGCTTTTATGTCGTTATCGCAATACGCAAATGCGACAACGCCTCCCAATAAAATACGTAAAATTTCTAATGGTGCATTGGAGTTAAAATCGCCAAGGTCTTACGATTTTAAATCCGCAGTACAGGCAATTTATGGCGGCAACCCACCATTAGGTTCATTTTTTTATATTGAAACGTGGTTTTGTAAACCTGATTATCCTAAAGCACAATTTAAGCAAATCTTTAAAATTGAGGTTGTTGCTTAATTCTCGTCATATATGAAAAAAAAAAGTACCATTCGTGGTACTTTTTTTTTTACTCCTTTTCGGGTCGTTCCCACAAATGGAAATTTTTAATTTTTATTTTTTTCTCCTTCAATTAAATCAAAGGAAATTCGTCTTTATAAACTAATGTTTGATAAATAATTTCAAAATCAATAATCAATAAATAATTAATAATCATTCAATAGTTAGATTACTATTAGATTTATTTTAGATTACTATTAGCTTCATTTTGGATTACTATTAGATTCATTTTAGATTACTATTAGCTTCATTTTAGATTACTGTTAGCTTCATTTTAAATTACTATTAGATTCATTTTAGATTACTATTAGATTTATTTTAGATTACTATTAGCTTCATTTTGGATTACTATTAGATTCATTTTAGATTACTGTTAGATTCATTTTAGATTACTATTAGCTTCATTTTAGATTACTATTAGCTAGGTGTTTGTTAGAAATGTTTGAAAAATATCGTAAAAGATACGTAGGAGATACGTTAATTATGTTAATTAGATTACTATTAGCTTCATTTTAGATTACTATTAGATCCATTTTGGATTACTAGTTGAATATTTAAAAAATATAAAATAAAATTCTAAAATCAATAAAACAATAAAATATAATTTGGCAATAATTCAAGTAAAAGTTGGTAGGTTTGTAATCAAGAAATAATTAATAAATAATCAACTAAAAAATCAATCAAATGAAAGTATCAGTAGAATTAATTGTAAAAGACATTAAAGCAAAAACAAGTCAATCAGGAAATTTGTATTATCAAGTAGAGTTAGTGGAAATTGTGGAAACTGGAAACCCAGAGAATCCAAAAGTTGAAAAAAGTTGGAAAGATTTATACTTGAACATTGGGAAACCGATAGAAAATTATTCAGAGTTAACGGGTCGTAGAGTAAATGCAGTTTTAAATTTTTATACAGCAGAAAGGAAGCATGGAGATAGAATTTTTACAGACATCAAATGTAATATTATAGAGTTAACAACTATTTAAGATATTTAGTAGAGGATAGCGTAAACATAGGAGTATGAGCGTGAACGGCTGTTAAATCCACGGAGCAGAAATGTTCAAAAATGGGTTAGAATAAATTCTAACCCTTTTTTTACCTTTCAAAATTTCTCTGCTTTGTGGTACATCGTTTTAACTCCCGCCAACGGCGGAACACTATTAAAATAATAAATCATTAATATTCATTCAGTAAATAATCATATGTTAGGTATAATAAATTTCTCGTACAATTGGAATAACAAGTTAAATTGTAAGTTTTTTACAACATTAAGGTTAACTAATTATAATAAATATAGAACTGGTTTGGTCTATGAAATACAATTGAATAATCAATCAATTAAACATGCTAGAATAGTTGAAATAAAGGTTTTTCCATTGGATAAGATTAACGATTTTATAAGTGGATTAGATACTGGTTATAACAAGGAAGAAACTATTAAAATAATTAATCGAATGTATCCAGAAACTATAAATAATGTTGATAAAAGCTTTATGTTAATATTATTGGAAACAGTTAAATAGTACAAAATTTAGTGAGTTTATTATATTGGCTTGTCATAAGTTCCAGAACTCAAACTATTGCAAAAACACTACAAACAATGGCACAAAAAAAAGAAAATTACAAGATTACAACAGGTTACAAATTCAAGTTTAGAGCCAACTGTATCATA
>JADLER010000084.1 GCA_020846025.1 Bacteroidia bacterium
AGATTCAATTCCATAATTCTTTAGTACACTTAAACCTCCATACAAAGATACCGCTATAGTAAGGAAAGCACTGAACGACTGGAATGTTTTTTATAACAATTGTTTAAAAGGCCTTGAACCGAATAATTCTATTTTAATAAATGTTACTGTCAATCAATTCTTACAGCATAAATTGAATACAACGAATCAATATTACTACAGAGATAGTTGTATGGCAATCAATATTATGAATTACCTATACCGAAACCCAAATTCTAAGGGAATTTTCATGGCTCATAATGTACATATTTCAAAAACTAGGTATGATTACCCTAGTAATTATTCTTATAAAACATCTGGTCAGTTTTTATCTGAAAACATGCGCGAAAAGCATATCAGTATTGCTCAAACAACAAACAACGGCTATTTCAACGCTTGGAAATATATAAAACAACAACCTGTCTTTAGTGTTTGTAAACTAAAGGAAGCGCAACGAAATTCATTAGAAAAATATCTATCTAAGCATAATTACAAAATACTAATTTGCGATTATTCAAGTATTCCAAGAGTCAATAAAATGACTTATACAGTAATCGGTCATACATATGGGAAAACAAATATGAATTATAAAGTTAAACGATATCAGAAATTAAAAGAAGGGAAATTTGATTATGTGATTTATTTTGAATCAACAAAACAATCATCAATATTAAAAAAATCAATACCACTAACAACACCTAACCAAAATTAATGGTTTAGAGAATAAATTACATTTTTGAAATTTATACATTTTGAAAATGAAACTTTACATAAACTCTTTTCTATAAAGTCTAAGGGCAATTAACCAAACCGGAAATTGCTTTGTATGTCTGTTAATGTACGCTTGATTTTTATTTATTATCCAGGTAATGTTTTTTGAAGGGACATGATACATCTCAGTGCCAAAATAACTTTCATGACCATAAGCAATTAATGTGTCCTTTGATTTGCCGTCAATCCATATTTCCGGAATTCGTTTTATCATTAACCCTAAACAATATTCTGTATTTTGAGTTTCAAGCATATTTCTTAACGTTTCTGTTTTTTTAAATAACTTATTTTGAAACAATCCATTAATAAAAATGAATAAATCATCAGTAGTAGTTATTAATCCTCCACCACCAAATTCAAAGCTTGGATTCAACCTTTTTGTGATACACTGACGATGTATATATTGATGTAAAACATTTCTATAAGCAGAATCCCAACTATCTACATAGGTGTTTTTCAAGCTTAATTTATCTACAATTCTATTTTTCAGATTTTCCTGAATACTTTTTTTTGTTATAGTTTCTATAAGCATTGCCAGTAATAAATAGTTTGTATCTGAATAGTAAAATTTACCGAAATCTACATCCTGAATTTCATTAAGCCTATGTCTCTTATATCTATTAAGATGCTCTGAGGGCAAATAATATTTTCGTGGAAATGTTTTTAATTTTATCAGAAATCTCTTATCGTCTAAAATGTAGTCCTTCATACCTGTAGTATGATTTAACAGCCTTCTGATAGTAATATTCTTACTAATATCAATTTTTCCTGAAATCAGACACTTATTAACCACCGTTGAGTCAAAATAACAACTTATGCTTGAGTCAATATTAATCAAACCCTCTTCGTGAAGTTGCATAATCATTGTCGCAATAAATGTTTTAGCTACACTTGCTGATTTGTATTTATAATTAAGATTGATTCCATTATCATGTGTAGCAGCCATTTTGTTATAAACAACCTGGTTATTGCAATTAAAATAGAACTGATAATTATTTACAGGATTCCTTCCTTTGCTGCTAATACGAGAGTTTAATATAACATCTAATTTTGCAGCTAGTGTATCTGTTTGACAAACGCATTTTCCGATAATCCCCAACCACAATATGAGTAATACAAAATACTTGATTTTCACCTTCATAAAATTTACAAATAAGAATAGTAAACAAATATTTTTAAAGTTCAAAAAACAATACTGATAACTCTCAAATGAGTCACTCTGAAAATTTAATAAACCACTAATCATCTTCGCAATTTTTCCAAAACCTCAGCCTTCTTCCTTCTTGCAACTTCAAATGTAGTACCATTATTCATTTTTATAACGAATGGTTCTCCCTTGCTATACTCTTTAATATAAACAGCATTAATCATATAAGTTTTACTTATGCGTATAAAACTTGTTTGGTCGCAAAAGTTATCTTCAAAATCCTTAATATTTCTAGGTGTTGTGTACTTTTGGCTATCATTAGTATAAATATTTGAATAGCGCCCATCAGCTTCAATATACATAATATCAGATTCCTCAATTAACTTTACCTTATCTCCAACATGCACGGTAATACGTTTGTTAGTGCTTTTTAAATTATGTAATAGTGCTTCTATTTCTTTATGTTCCCTTTTAGTATTTCTTGTTTTCTCTATTAGTCTTTTTATTGCGTTATCTAATTCTTTTGTTTCAATTGGTTTCAGCAAATAATCAAGCGCATTAAACCTAATGGCATTAATAGCATATTGATCGAAACTTGTCACAAAAATAATTTCAAATTGTATCTTCGGAAATCGCTTCAATAAGGAAAAACCATCTCCTCCTGGCATTTGTATATCAAGAAATACCAATTCAGGCTTTAAATCATTAATTAGCTTATAAGCACTGTCCGCATCTCCTGCTTCACCAATTAATTCAATTTCGTTAGCATAGTCTGCTAATAATTTTTTTAATACCTCTCTGCTATTCCTTTCATCATCAACTAAAAGGCATTTTATTCTGCTATTCATAACTAATTCAAATCCTCTATTTTAATAAATTCCTCTATTTTGGTTCCGGATGCTTCTCCATTTAAAGCATACATATCTGTAATTTTCACCACATTATCCGAATTCTCTTTATTTACTAGGGCTATTCTTTTTCTTGTATTTTCCATCCCTTCTGAGCCGTTTAAGTCATTAGATTTTAGTTCCATGGCCTTTTTTCGTCCTACCCCGTTATCTTCTATAATAACATGTAACGTATCCTCATCAAATAAATTGATAGAAATCTTCAACTCTCCTTTTCTTATTCCTTTTAAATTCATTAGTCCATGCCAAATAGCATTTTCAACATAGGGTTGAATAATCATACCCGGAATATACACTTCATCTGTATTTATTTCAGGATCAATTTCAATTTCATAACGGAATGAATTTTCAAATCGTAACGATTCTATTTCTATATACAAACTTAACGTCTCAATTTCTTCCGAAAGTAATATTCTTCGCTGCTTTGAATTTACAAGTACCTTACGTATTAATTTGCTGAATTTTGATAAGTAGTCATAAGCTTGTTTTTCGTTTTTGTCCAATATATAATTCTGTATACTATTAATCGCATTAAATATAAAATGAGGATTCATTTGAGCCTGCAAGGCTGTGAGCTGAGACTCTGAAATAAGTTTGTTTATTCTGTTTTTTTCTTCTTCCCTTTTTTCAATATTGTTTATGATATTTTTCACAAACAAATAACTTAAAATTAGAATTAAGCCTGTTAAGGAGATTATAAACCATAATGTTTTCCAAAATGGAGACTTTATAGTATACTTTAAAATTAATGGTTTGGTGCTTTTTATACCTGCATTATTAACCGAGTACACAATTAACTCATACTTATTTGGCGGTAAATTTTCAAATGTCAGTGTATTACTGTGAGCTTTTTTAAATTCGTTATGATAGCCTTTTAATGCGTACAAAACACATTCATCTTTCCCTGATTTAAAAGTGAATTGGTCTATCGTAATGGCAATAGAGTTCTGAAAATGCTCTAATTCCAAATTTTCAATATCAGCCTTTATAATTGAATCATTTACTCTAATTTGATTAATATATAATTTGGGAGCTGCATAATTTATTAGGGATGTATTAATTGAAAACATGCAAATTCCGTCAGGAGATGACACATACAAAGTATCATTACAAATAGTTACTTGTCCAATACTATTAGAAATTAGTCCGTCTGAGCTGTTAAATAGTTTCGAAACAAATGTGTTTTCCTTTCTTTCTATTTTTAGCAATCCTTCATTACTCGATACCCAAAGCACTTTGTTTTTATCTTCAATCAAATCGTTTAATACGGCATTACCGGATGATATGGGAATGTTTTCCGAAACATCATTATGCAAAGTAAAAAGACCCT
>JADLER010000085.1 GCA_020846025.1 Bacteroidia bacterium
AAGTAAAAAGAAAATTAGAATAAGATAAATTAATGACTCATTTTTTAAAGATAGTTTTAGTAGAATATTTAGTAATAAAATAGTATTGACGATATGTAACAAAAGATTAATGAAATGAGTAGTGTGAGCGTTTTCTCCAAATAGCGCACGCTCAATCATATAACTTAAAAATGTAAAAGGGATATATAAATCAATTGTTTTGTTTAAGAAAATGTACTGTATATTATTCCATGTGAATTCGGAGATGTACCGATTATGGATGATGTAATCTGGATCGTCATAATTTACATAACCAGCATCTAAGATGGGGTAAAATGCAACAATCCCTAAAATAATTATAATAAATGAATACTGTTTCTTACTGAGGAGCATATTAAATTTATGATACTTTTATGCCAATAACCGTTACATCATCTACTTGAGACAAATGTCCTTTACAGTGTTCGAAAGTTGTTGCTAGTATGTTATACAGTTCTAATAACAGTCCCGCCAAAGTTCTATACAACCCAAAGAGTCGTGTAAAAAAAACTATTGTTGGCCTGTCTGGAAAGTTGTCAAAACGTTTGATTTCTAATTCGTTCAATATTGTGTTAATTTTTGTCTGCATTGTGTCTGTCCATAATGGCTACTAAATTCTTTGGATTTTATCAGCAATTTACGGAAAGGGAGTTAAATTAACAAATTTGTTTGAGGAGTGTCTAGTCCTAAAATGGGTTTACACAAAAATGTGTAAAAATGTACAATGAAAGTAAAGTCATTTCAGGACTAATTTTAAAGTGTAAATTTGTGGTAGGATTTAATCTTTAACCTGTACTTTTTTAGGACGAGTCATTTATAATTGCTCAAAATAGCAAAAAATCTCTACAATCCAAATACATCAAGGGTTTAGTGATTTGTTAAACGAGCTAATGCATAATTTGGGTTTAAAGTATTTTTTTTGAAACTCCAGTTATATTAAGCAAACTACAAACTAGCAAAAGCCATACTTAATACGCTTATTTTTATACCTTCAATTTTTTGTAAAACTTGGCAGCAAGCTTCAATAGTGGCGCCCGTTGTAATTACATCATCTACTAAAATAATGTGTTGGTGTTTTAGTGCCTCAAAATCTCTAATCTCAAAAGCAGTTTCAACATTCTCCCAACGTTCGTATTTACTTTTCTTGGTTTGAGTTGAGGTAAATTCTTTACGTGTAAGGGTATGTGTATTTAATCCTATTTGCAATTCATTTGCCAAACCTTTGGCAAATTCTTCGCTTTGATTGTAACCACGTTGTTTTAATTTTTTAGGATGTAATGGAACAGGAATAATACACTGCACATCATGTAATACTTTATGTTGTTTTAAATCTTCGCCATAAAATTTACCTATTAATTGTGCAAGCTCTTTATTGTGTTTGTATTTAATGTCATGTAAAATTTTTTGTACTCCGCTTTTCTTCTTAAACCAATAAAAACTAGATGCTATGTTAATAGGCACTCGTCCATAAAACAAAGATGACACTGGGTTTTTTGATTGGAGATGAAAATTCGTTTTTGGAAGATGTATGTAACAGTAATTACAAATTTGTTCTTCGTGTTTGTAAAGCGAATTACCACAAGCCACACAATTGCGGGGATAAATTAATGAAAGAAAGTCTTGCCACATTATAATTTACCTGCTAATGTGCAACTGAGTTTGTATTTATTTACTTTTCCTGATAAATCAAAAATCTCTATATATACCACATAAATTCCTATAGGTGCTTTCTCGTTGTTTTCATTGATACCATTCCAACTTATAACACCATCGGTTGGTAATTGCTCATTCTTCACTAAATACTTCACTAATCGCCCTTTACTATCATATATAAAAATATTAGCTGCTTGTCCAGCAGAGTTTAATGTATATGAAATATTTAGAACATCTTGATAGCCATCATTGTCTGGTGAGAAGATAGGATTAGGAATCACAAAACCATTACCGCCATCAGCTTTTAAATATTGTGAATTTTGATAAGCAGGTGTAGCAAAACCAACAGCTTCTGCAGCACTATTCCAATTTGTTCTATCATCAGTATTTCTATTAAAATCTATCCGCTCCAATGAAACTCCCTTGGTAGTTACCAGCAATGGAAAGTGCATTTTAGAGGTATATTTAAGGTTATCAATAACTGTAAAAATAGTATCACTAAGTGTTACTACATCGTTATCAGTATTCATACTTGGCAAATCCTCTATATCCAAAAATCCTTTGGGGTTAGTGGTTGCATATTGTTGTTTAATAATATTACTGCTTTCTGAAATTACTACATAGTTTTGAGGAAATAATAAAAAACCTTCATCTGTTATTTTCTCTGTGTCTTTTAGAGTGTTGGTTAATGTGTCCATCGAACCTATTCGTAAATTCTTTAGGTTAATGGTTTTATCACTTCGATTATATAATTCCACAAAATCTACACCGCCAGAATTCGGGTCAAATAACACTTCATTTATCACAACATCATTGGGTGATGGAGCTTGAGGTAAAGCAAATTGTGCGCTACCATTCATAATGATATTTCCTACACAATCACTGATGTTACTATTAACTGAGCAAGTATATAAAATACCTAATTGCATAGGAGCCGATAATTTTAATTTTACTTTTTTGTAATCTGGACTAATAGGTAGAATAAATAGAGGGTTTGACAATCCATTATCAAAGGAATAAGTAAGTGGGTTGGTAAGTGTATTATAATTTAATGATTCGGTAAAAATAAGTAGGATAGTATCTGCACTGATGGTAACAATTCTATCTAGTTGCGGAGAACTGTTATCACTATTAGTAGCAGCTACCGAATTTGGGTATCCTGGTGTTCCACCGTTTACATGTGTACTAGCATGCCAGTTGTATTGTCCGCCACAAGGGTTGTTAGCATCTATTTGTTCCATACTCCAGCCTCCTTCTGTTTTGTTAGCGTCATTATACCACGATGTATTATAGCTGATGGAATGAATGGTTACATTATTAGAGTCGCTTAAAGTAATAGTGGTGCCAGTATTTGATAATGAAGGAAAACTAGCTACTTCTGTAACAGGCACTCCAAAGTTATTAAAGAACTGATTATAACTTCCAGTACCTGATAATACAATAAATCCATTAGGTTCAATGGTTACTTCAGGAATTTTTTTAGAGGTTGAGGTAGTGGCAAAGCTCCAATTTTTTAGATTAATAGAAAAGTTTGTTCGGTTTTTAAATTCAACATATTCTAAATTTGGTAATGCAATTGATGGATCGGGATCGGGCATTAACTCATTGATAACAATATCGTAGGCTTGTGCCTTGTAGCAGGAAAAAGCTTTAGAGTTAGGCATTAAACTATTTCCACTACAATCCGAAATACCATTTACAGTTAGTGTGTAGTTTGTAGCATTGATGAGAGGACTCGAAAGCGATAATACAACGCAGGTGTTTCCAGATGAAACAGTTGCTAAAGTGGGAGAGCCTATCCCACTTGATATGGTGTAATTTGTTATATTATTTAATTGTGATGATTCAATTACATCATTAAAGCAAACATTAACGTGTAAAGAATCAATTACAGAAATGTTAGTAAACTGAGGCGCCACCGTATCAGGTAAAGTAGAATAAACAGAATTCACTAAACCAGGTGTTCCGCCATTGATATTATTGGAGCCAATCCAATTATTGATAGCCGAACAAGAAGCATTTAAGTTAGGATTAATCAACTCTAATGAATAACCGCCATCTTTTTTTACAACATCTTTATACCAAGTATCTTTATAATTTACACTATCAATAATAACTCCACCACTTGTTTTTAAATAAATATTATCGCCTGAGTTGTTGAGTGATGGAAATGAACTAACTCCTAGTTTATTTGAATAACCTAATGCAGTAAATAAGACTGTATCAGAAATCGGACAAATAATAATATAATTATTAGGTGCTAAAATGTAATTTCCGAGTGTAGCACCTGTAAGTGTATAACCATCGGATACTCTTAATCCATTAAGATTGATGGGATTGGTGGTTCTGTTGTATAACTCTATGTATTCGGTATTTGGTAAGTTGATAATTGGAGAAGGATCGGCAAATATTTCATTAATAATTAAGTCTTTAAAATTTAATGTAATGGGAGCATAATAAGTAAAAGATGTGGTTTCGGTAGTAATCGCATTTAGTGATAGATCTTGTACTCCGCTTACAGTAAGTGTGTTAGTAAGGGCATTGCTAAATGCTGTAGCAAAGGTTAAATGCACTAGTGATGTGTTTGAGATGTCTCTACTGGCAATCGTTGGATTACCGATACCATTATTGGTATTATAATTACTGAGTGTTTGTACTGAACTTAAATCAACGGCTTCATTAAACAAAACATCTAATTGAGTACTCGAAATTACCGTATTACTTACAATACTTGGTGGAGTTACATCAGGTATTATGGTTTGAACTTGAATATCATCAAAAAAATGTTTGCCAAAAAAACTACTGGTAGATTGTTTTATAACAATGCCAAAAAATGCTGAGCTTGAAAACGTATTATCGGTAATACTACCTTCGCTCACATAACTACTACCGCTTCCTGATAAATCTCTTTCTAATGTGAATAAATTTGCACTAGTACGCGTTACTTTTACTTTTATTAAATTATTACTTGAACTAGAAACGGTAGAGTTAGCACCGTCTATAATAACAGTGTTTGTTCCTGCTGTACTTTTGTAAAGGCAAATATCATCGGAGGTGTTGCCAATTCTCACAAAATAACCATTGATGTTTGAAGCTAATAAATTTGAATTATCAGATGTTAGATAAACATCCACATAATTAGAGCCAGAGGTCGCAAATTGTAAATTTACCCAAAATTCCCAGGTACAATTAGCTGAAATAGTGTTAGTAGTACTGATATAAAAACTACTATTACTAGTAGTATTAGCTGATTTTAACTGTCCAGCACTTACCGTAAAATCAGTTGGAGAACTAGGTGTCCATGATGGATTTGTAGAGTAATCTCCGTCTGTAAAATTATCAGAAACTTGAGCGTTTAATTTAAAAACCAAAGTTAAACACCATAATAAAGCAAAAAAACGCATTGTATAAAAATATGACAAAACCAAGGTACTAAATTTTTTTGATAGCAAATAATTTTACACTTTTGGGGCACCTTATTTATAATTTAAAAATTAAACATGAAAATTGCAGTTGTTGGAGCAACTGGCTTAGTTGGCTCAAAAATGTTAGAAGTATTAGCGGAAAGAAACTTCCCTTTAACTGAATTAATACCTGTAGCCTCCGAGAAATCGGTAGGAAAGGAAATTGAATTTAAAGAGAAAAAGTATAAAGTACATTCCATGGCTGAGGCTATTGCTTCAAAACCTCTCATTGCTTTGTTTTCGGCTGGTGGTAGTACTTCTTTAGAATGGGCACCAAAATTTGCAGAGGTTGGCACCGTTGTTATTGATAACTCATCGGCTTGGCGCATGGATGCCACCAAAAAATTGGTAGTTCCCGAAGTAAATGCACATGTGTTAGGGAAAGAGGATAAAATAATTGCAAATCCCAATTGTTCAACCATACAGATGGTAGTAGCATTACAACCCTTACATCAAAAATATAAAATTAAACGTGTGGTGGTTTCTACTTATCAGTCGGTTACAGGAACTGGTGTAAAAGCTGTTGAACAATTAATGAATGAGCGTGCAGGTAAGGAAACCGAAATGGCTTATAAATATAAAATCGACTTAAACGTAATCCCTCAAATTGATGTGTTTGTAGATAATGGTTATACAAAAGAGGAAATGAAGATGATAAATGAAACTAAAAAAATTATGGGAGACGACACTATTCGTTTAACTGCTACTACGGTTCGTATTCCTGTAATGGGAGGTCATAGCGAGAGTGTAAATATTGAATTTGAGAATGATTTTAATGTGCAAGATGTTTTCGACTTAATGAGAAACACGAAAGGCGTTGTTTTAGAAGATGATATAAGTTCTCAAATTTATCCAATGCCACTTCATGCACATAATCGTGATGAGGTATTTGTAGGTAGAATTAGAAGAGATGAGTCGCAACCAAAAACTTTAAATATGTGGATTGTTTCGGATAATTTAAGAAAAGGTGCGGCAACTAATGCAGTACAAATTGCTGAGTATTTAATTGAACAAAAATTAGTATAATTGAAAATTCAGGCATTACATACTTGGATTACTCAATCTCCTTATGAGCCTTTATTAATAGCGGGTCCATGCGGAGCAGAAACTCGCGAACAAGTTTTAAAAACTGCTTCTGAACTTTCCAAAATTAAAAACATTAAAGTGTTTAGAGCAGGAATTTGGAAACCGCGTACCAGACCAAATTCTTTTGAAGGTGTAGGTGAACAAGGCTTAGAATGGCTCAAAGAAGTAAAAGAACAATACGGATTTAAAACAACTGTTGAAGTTGCAAATGCCCAACATACCGAGTTGGCATTAAAACATGGTGTGGATATTTTATGGGTAGGTGCTCGTACAACTGGTAATCCGTTTAGTGTGCAAGAAATTGCAGATGTTGTTAAAGGAACTGATATTCCCGTTTTTATAAAAAATCCGATTCATGCCGATTTGCAATTATGGCTGGGCGCTATTGAACGTTTTTCTTTGGTTGGTATTTCAAAAATTGTAGCAATACATCGTGGTTTTCATTATAGTGGTAAATCAGATTTTAGGAATAAACCATTATGGGAAATTGCCATTGAACTTAAAACAATTCTTCCCGATTTGCCCATTATATGCGACCCAAGTCATATTGCGGGTAAGCGCGAATTAATTTTTGACGTAGCACAAAAAGCCCTTGATTTAGGTATGAATGGATTAATGATTGAATCACATATTAATCCAGCAAAGGCATTGAGCGATGCTCTACAACAATTATTACCCAACGATTTACAAACGATATTAAGTCAATTAATTTATCGTCAAGCTACTGTTCAAGATAAAGCATGTACCGATAAACTCACACAGTTTAGAAACATGATAGATGTTGTAGATGATGAGTTAATGAATGTACTAAAAAAGAGAATGCAAATTATTGAACAAATTGGGGATTACAAAAAAGAACACCATATCACTATTTTTCAGTTGGAGCGTTGGCAGGAAATTATACGCACCCGTCAACAGTGGGCTAAACAATTAGACTTACCAAAAGAATACATCGAAAAAATTTGTCAATTATTGCATGAAGAATCTATTCGAATTCAAACAGATGTGATGAACAAAAAATAGATTATTCTTCACGATTATTTCCTAAGAATCTCCAGATGTAATAAGCCAACGTTGCAATAGAAGCTAACGCTGAAACAAAGTAAGTGTATGCAGCCCATTTCAAAGCATCTTTAGCATGTTCATCTTCTTCTCCACGAGTAATATTGGCTGAGTTTAGCCAAGCTAAAGCTCTTTGACTTGCATCTACCTCTACAGGAAGAGTAACGATACTAAATAAGGTGATGATTCCTTGAAGAATTATAAATATAATTAACATTGTATTTGTAAGTGCAGGCATCATAAATGCTATTAAGGCTAAACCAATGGTTAAAAAGTTCATAATACTTGAACTGATTTGAACGGCTGGAACCATCTTGCTACGCATAGTTAGCCATTGATAGGCAGTGGCATGTTGCACAGCGTGACCACACTCGTGCGCTGCTACCGCTGCTGCCGCTACATGTTGTCCGTGAAACACATCAGTACTTAAATTAACTGTTTTATTTACTGGATTATAATGGTCAGTTAATTGCCCTTCTACAGAAACTACATTTACATCGTAAATGCCATTATCTCGTAACATCTTTTGTGCAACTTCTTTGCCACTTAGTCCACTACTTAATCTTTCTTGTGAGTAATGTGAAAATTTTGATTTTAAACGGCTACTTACAAGCATACCAATGCCCATAAATATTAAACTGATAACTAAAAGAATTGGATCAAACATAATTTTAATTTTAGAATAAAGAGTTCAACTTTTATACCATACTCATTTTAAGACAAAAATACTTGTTTTGTTATCTAAAATTATGACAAAAGGTTACTTTTTAAGACGTTTTAAGAATTTTTTATTTAGCTAAAACTTGAGTCAAGAGAGATATTGCAAATATCATTTTATAGATTGAAAGCTATGAGATATTCATTAGAGTTAAATAAACTTTTTTAATCCTTAAATGTTTCAAGTTTTTAATAATGATGTATCAAGCAAAATATTATATATCTGGTTATTAATGAGCAATTTTTCTGATATAAACAAATGAAGATAATTTAAAAATAAGCCCTTGAAATTATCAAATTTCAAGGGCAAGGTGAGGCAAATTCAATAGAATTATTCTTTTATGAATTTTGACAAACTCTTCGCACCACTTTTATCTTCTATCTCTATAAAGTAGATACCTGCTTTAAGGCTTGAAACATTAATTGAAACTGAATTCTCAAAAGTATTAATCCAACGACCATCTATTGAGAGAATATTAATTTTGTTAATTTGATGTAATTGGGTTCCTGAGATGAATAATGTGTTTTGTGCTGGATTTGGAAATAAAGTAATTTTATTCAAAAGATTAGATTCTTTTATACCCACATTGTTAGTAATTCCATATCGATAAATACAGCCTCCAACTCCGCTTGATCCAGCAGAAGAAGCATAAAATACCGGAGATGAACCCGATTCATCAATAGCAATGTCGTATAATCTTGTGTTTTCTAAGCCATTACTGTTGTTGCCCAAAATTGATAGTAACGCCTCTGAACTATTAAATTTAGCTATACCACCACCATATATACATACATATATATTATCATTTGAATCGAACTCAATATCGTAAACCATTGAACCATTCCCAACTAATGTAGTTGTACTCCATGATAAACCATTATTAGTGGATTTTAAAATTTCTCCAGAAGCAAGTCCAGCGTAAATGGTTCCTATACTGTTTTTCTTTAAGCAAACAACATAATTTGAGCCCGTTGAATAAATCTTGGCCCAAGTATTTGCAGTATCGTTGGTTCTGTATATTCCATTACTGCCACCAACTAGGATTATCGAATCATTAACTGCTAGTACACTCCAAATGGTTGATGCAGTTATACCATTACTTTTTTCTACCCACGAGTCTCCATTATCGATAGATTTATAGACTTTAGCTCCTGATGCACCTAATCTTGTAGCAATATATATATTTCCATTCGGTGTTAGTGATAAATCTTCAACAATACGATTTCCAACAATGCCAGTTATAGAAGCAGCCCATGTATTTCCATCATCATCAGACTTAGAAATTGAATTCCCTAAAGATCCGCCCATTCCTAGAGCTATAATTCTATTACTATTCACTTTTCTAACACCGATATATCCATCCCCTACATAACCAGGTGTAGGACCAGGAATAGTTGCTTTAGTCCAGTTAGTCCCATTATTAGATGATTTGTAAACACCAGATAAGGTTGCTGCTAAAATGTTAGCGCCATTCACAATTAAAACTTCATTACAGTCAGGATATTTTGTATTAGACATGACTTTATTTATACCATTTAAGATAGTGTCCCAAGTTTGAGAAATAAGCATTCCATTATACAAGAATAGAAAAGTAAATACTGTGATTTTCTGTAAATTTTTTTTCATAGTTTTAGTTTTATTAGTTAATAATCATGCTAAACTAACTAATAATAAAATAATATAAAAGGGGTACATAATAGCTAAATGATTGCAACCCCACAAAAATGGGCTTTTAAAGAGTATTAATAATTAAAAAATACCCAATACTGGGTATGCTATTAGGATAATGAATTGTTTTAAAGATACATTTCATTTAAGAAAATACTAAAGAGAAAATAAAGTTGAGAATATATATTTTAATCTAATTGTATTTTTATTTAGAAACACAATCTATACTAAGGTAACAAAAAATCTTAATTTAAACAGTTTCGTTTACCACTTCTTTTATGGCATCGGGTAGATGTTGTTTTAAAATTTTTTCTACACCTTGTTTAAGAGTGGTTTTTCCACTCGGGCATCCACTACATGCGCCTCGCATTTGTACGGTAACAATGCCGTCTTTAAAATCTTTAAATGTAATTAGTCCGCCATCGTTAGAAACGGCAGGTCTTATATGTTTATCTAATAATTCAATAATCTTGGCTTCAATTTCGCTTTGCGGTGCTTGGTGTTGGGTGTTTATTACTTTAGTTTCGGTAAATGAATTATCAATTGGTATTTGTTGTTCGGGAAGTGCAGTAATAATTAGGTTACCTGCATTTAAATATTCGGTAATAAACACACGTAATTCAAGAGTAATATCATTCCAATCCGCCTCATCAGTTTTAGTAACAGTAATATAGTTAGAGGCTATAAAGATATTTTTTACAAAACCTAACTCAAATAGTCTTTTAGCAATTGGTGCTGTTGTAGTATCGTTGATGTTGGAATACTCTGCCGTGGCTCCTTTTTCGTTAATTAAAAGTTTATTAGCCACAAATTTCATCGAGGCTGGATTTGGTGTGGCTTCAATATAAACAGTGTATTGTATAGTAGAAGAATTTTCCATTATCTCAGTTTTAGGCTACAAAGATATACATAAAATTATTTAAAAATTAATTACCTTCACGCTCTGTTAAAACAAAATAATGAAGATAATGCGCACAAAAATTAAAGATGTATTAAAGGGCGATTTAATTAATCAATCAGTAAACATTAAGGGGTGGGTACGAACATTTCGCAACAGTTCATTTATTGCTATGAATGATGGGTCTTGTATTAATAATATTCAAGCCGTTGTAAACTACGAACAAATTAATCCCGAAACTTTAAAGCGTATTACTCCAGGAGCTTGTTTAAGTGTAACAGGTAAGTTAATTGCTTCTCAAGGAAAAGGACAATCTGTTGAAATTGCTGTTGAACATATTGAAATATATGGAGATGCAGAGTCTGATGTTACTAAACCAAATTCTTATCCCCTTCAGCCTAAGGCTCATTCATTAGAGTATTTACGCGAGATTGCTCATCTGCGTTTTCGTACAAACACATTTGGTGCTGTTTTTCGTGTTCGTCATACTTTAGCGTATGCTATTCATAAATTTTTCAATGATAAAGGTTTTGTTTATCTACACACACCCATTATTACAAGTAGTGATGCTGAGGGAGCTGGAGAAATGTTCCGAGTAACTACTTTAGATATGAAGAATGTGCCTTTAACAGATTCTGGAGATATTGATTATAAACAAGACTTTTTTGGAAAATCAACCAATCTCACCGTTTCTGGTCAGTTAGAAGGCGAACTAGGTGCTATGGCTTTTAGCGATATTTATACATTTGGCCCAACCTTTCGTGCAGAAAATTCAAACACTGCTCGCCATTTAGCTGAGTTTTGGATGATAGAACCAGAAATGGCTTTTTACGACTTAAATGATAACATGGCATTAGCTGAGCAAATGCTAAAATACGTTATTAGTTATGCCTTAGAACACAATAAAGCAGATATTGAATTTTTATCTCAACGTCTTTTAGATGAAGAAAAACAAAAACCTCAAAACGAACGTAGCGAATTGAGTTTAATTGAAAAGTTAGATTTTTGTTTAAAGAATGATTTTGCAAGAATTACTTATACAGAGGCGATTGAAATTTTACGAGAATCTAATCATAATAAGAAAAAGAAATTTCAATATTTAATAGACGGTTGGGGGGCTGATTTACAAAGTGAACATGAGCGATATTTAGTTGAAAAGCATTTCAAAAAACCAGTTATATTAACTAATTATCCTAAAGACATTAAGTCGTTTTACATGCGCATGAATGATGATGGAAAAACAGTAGCTGCTATGGATATCTTATTCCCAGGAATTGGAGAAATTATTGGTGGTTCACAAAGAGAAGAACGTTTAGAAAAGTTAGAATCTCGCATGAAAGAAATGCACATCCCTATTGAGGAGATGAGTTGGTATTTAGATACTCGTCGTTTTGGAACCTGCCCACATGCTGGATTTGGTTTGGGATTTGAACGCTTAGTCTTGTTTGTAACTGGTATGACCAATATACGTGATGTTATTGCATTTCCAAGAACTCCAAACAATTGTGAGTTTTAAAAGTTATTTTAGTTTGATATAAGCATTAATTGCCTCTTCTACTAAGTTTATTGCTACATCATTATAAAGTTGAAATTTACCTATTGGTTTCGGTAATGAGAAACAAAGCTTACCTGCTTCGTTTTTTTTATCGTGTGTTATATAGTGTAAAATGCTTTGTTGTGTTTTTTTTGAGATCGAAATGGGTTTAAATAATCGTTTCAGGTAATCTTGAATTTCAGTTTTTTCTTTTACAGAAATTAATTTTAGAGCGTGAGCTATCATACTTTCCATATACAATCCAGCAATTACAGCTTCTCCATGTAGTATGTCTTTTTGTTGTTGAATGAGGGCGCTTTCAAGCGCATGACCTATGCTATGCCCAAAGTTTAATGATTTTCGAAGTTGTTGTTCGTAAAAATCTGTAAGCACTATCTTGTTTTTTAATTCAATTGCCTTTGTAATAATTTCTTCTGTATAAAATTCATCTATCTCTTTTAGTTTCTTGAGTTTGTTCCAAAATACTTTGTCGGCTATTAAAGCAATTTTAATAATCTCTGCATATCCATTTTTTATTTGTCTTGTATCTAACGTTTTTAAAAATTCGGGATTAATATAAATTGCTTGCGGATTTTGTGTGCTTCCAATATGGTTTTTAATGCCTTCAAAATCAATTCCTGTTTTTCCACCCACGCTTGCATCTACCATTGCTAAGAGTGTAGTAGGAATATTAATAAACTCAACACCTCGTTTAAATGTGGAGGCTACAAAGCCACCTAAATCGGTTACAACGCCTCCTCCCAAATTTATAATTAAACTTTTTTTATCTGCGCCAATATCAGTTAATGCGCCCCAAACTTGAATACAAGTATTGATGTTTTTTTTGTCTTCACCACTTTCAAGTTCTATAATTTCTGCTTCATGCAATTTAGGACAATGAAATAATAAAGTCGGTAAACATTTTTCTAAGGTATGATCATCACATATAATAATGTATTTCGAATAGTTTTTCTTTGTAATAAATTTATTTAATGAGGGTAAACTATTTTCCCCAATTATGATAGAATATGTGTTGGATCTAATATTAGCCATTTTATAAAACGGATTGAAGCTGTTGTAATGCGTTTTTTGCTTGTATATGATTTGGATTTTTATTTAAAATTCTTTCAATGTAGTTTTTAGCTGTTTTATATTCTTTTTTGTAGGCATAAAGTCCAGCAATGTTTAGCAATAATTGTTCGTAATCAGGGTTTGTTCTTAGTGCTTCAAAATATATCTTCTCAGCCGATAAAACATCTCCTCGGCTAATTTTTAAATAGCCTAAATTCGTTAATGCAGATACGTGTTTTGGATTTTCTTTTATGATAAAAAGATATTCTTTTTCTGCCTCAGCTATCAGTCCGTTAGTCATTAATGCTGTGGCATATTTGTTTCTAAAGTCGAGAGCAAATGGCGCTAATTTTACCGATTGCTTATAGTATATGATGGCTTTAGCAATATTTCCTCTGTTAAAAAACGATTCACCAATACGGTAGCAAGTCCAAGCATGTTCATTGTTATAACTGCTTTTAGTTAATAAGCTGTTTAGTAAATATTGGTCAGTTAGTTTATCAGCATAGCTAGTTACTTTATTAAAATTATTTTTATTAAAGTATAACTGTATTAAGAGTTGGTAATTTTGTTTTAAGAGCTCGGGGGTGCTATCATCAAGGTAACTTAAGGCACTATCTAGGTAATAAGGTTTTGATTCAAATTTCTCAAATTGATTAATGTAGGCTTTTGCTTTAGTATATTGGCTAGGATTTTTTTCGTTGACGGCGTACAATCCAATAAATTCTTTAAGTGCTTTTTTATCTTTTTTTGTTATTGGTTTTCTAATGTAATGATCGTGTACACTCACATGCGGTATATCTATTGAGCTTGATGGTGGCATGTGACAACTTACACAATTTGCTGTTTCTTTATTGGGCACAAAACAAGTTTGTTCGTTTGGGTTCATTGCAAGCAACTCTTTTTTGTTCTCTTGTATATTATCTCCATGACAAGACTGGCAAGCCTCATTAAACACATTCGGGTTGGTTTCTCTTACACTCACATGTGGGTTATGACAAGTAATGCAGGTTAGCGCATTTTTATAAGGCTTTAACTCTTTTTTATTTTTCGTTCTTTCCAACGATTTTATAAAACAAGCACTTTGCTTTAATCTATCGGCATGCGAAGCCATAATAAATTCATCATCGGCGTGTTTATATCTAGGTAAAAATACAGTCATAAAATCGTTGAGTTTCATACCTGGCTTAAAATCGTAAAACGATTTTCCCTCTTTTAATACAGTGTTGCCTTGTAAATGGCAACGCTGACAAACATCAAACTGTAAATCAATTGAGAGTTTAGCAGGATTTACAATACTGTAATCAATAAATTTAGATGTATCTACTAAATTTCCGAGTTGTTTTTGCGCCACATGTATGCTGCCAGGCCCATGGCAGCGTTCACAATTAATACCTTCAGGTACACTTCTAAATTTATTCTCTGAACCTAATATAAAATCCGGATAACTGTTATGGCAACTCATACACTCTAATTCTATTTTCCTTGAAAACCTTGTGTTACTGCCGTTTTCAAAGCCTGGCGGCAAATCCCATTGTTTTTTTTGAGTATAATACGTCATTGGCATCTGATATAAATAACCGTTCATGTTTGCCATGTGTGAGTTTGTGTGCTGTCCAGAGCCTATTATATAATTAACTTGTTCAATTCTTTTATACGAAGTATCCTTTCCTTGCAGTCTATATTCCATAATGCGCATAGAATCTTTTTCCCAAAAGGCTTTATAATAAAAGTTCGTATATTTATCATAAATAATAGGATGACTAAAATCGCCCGAAGTCTTCTGTTTACTTGCTATATCAAACGATTTACCCATACCAGTTTTAATAAATGTATTGTAAATATCTTGATGACAAAGCCTACAAGTGTTCATGCCCACATACTTTGCACTATCATGATGATTTAAGTATAATAAAGTGTCTTTAATGCTAGTTTTTTCAGGTATCTTCGTACTATTATCACAACTGGTAGTAAGTAATAATATACCCCAAAACACTATATAACGAATATGATAAAATATGTCTATTGCTTTTAATTTTGCCTAAATATAATCACTATTTTATATTTATAGGGCTATCACTAACATCTTCATTTCTTTCAAATAGAGGCTTTTAGCTTATCTTTACAATTTTTCTTCATTTTTCTTTTGCTAATCAAAAAAACATACTTAAATTTGCGCCCCGTTATTTGATAAAGGATGAGGATATGAGGAGAGAGGAAAAAAAAGATTGAAATAAATTTGGAGGAGAATAAAAGAGTTATTACTTTTGCGCCCCCGAAATAGAATAAGCGGGGATAGAGAAAAGATTTTAGTATAGATAGAT
>JADLER010000086.1 GCA_020846025.1 Bacteroidia bacterium
ATAAAAGAACAAAAAGATGTAGCACCCGATTTAAACATACATTTAAAATTAATGAATGTGCCTAAACCAAAAGAAGAACAAGTAATTGTTGATGTGAAGCCTAACACACCTGCTACCGAACCTATCGCTGAGCCTAAAATAGAAATAGATCCGGTAATTACTGAAGTAATAGAATCGAATAAAACCATTTCAGAACAAACTAATCCAATTAAAGACAAAACATATCCTCCACTTGCTATTAATATTAATGATAAGTTTAGGATGATAAACGATTTGTTTTCTGGTAATGCTAATGAATATAATATAGCCGTTGAACAAATCAATACTGTAAATACTTTAGAAGATGCTATGATATATATAAAAGGTCTAAAGGAAATTTATATGTGGAAAGAAGACCATGAAATGGTAGTAAAAATAATTACGCTTACTCAAAAACGTTTTTCATAAACTTATGTTATGACACAACGCATCAGTTATTTGTCGATATGTATCTTTGTAGTATATTTTTCATTTAATATTTGTGCTCAGGACACAAGCTATGCCAGACAAGTGATAAAAAGATTAACCTCTCAAAAATATTTGGGTAGAGGTTATGTAAACGATGGTGTAAATAAAGCTGCAAGTTATTTAAGCAAAGAGTATCAAAAAATAGGATTACTAAAATTCAATAAATCCTACTCACAGATTTATCATTTTCCGGTTAATACATTTCCAATACCTACATCCGTTGTTGTAAATGGGAAAGCATTAAAAGCGGGTGTACATTATTTAATATATCCTAATGCACAAACAATAAAAGCTGGGTTTCAGCTATATAAAACAGATAGTGTAACCTATGAAGCCAATGATGGAAGAAGACCTTTTCCACTAACCGTAAAACTAAAAAAGAAACTTACTTATACAGTTGCTACCGAATTGTCTGACAAAACGAGCATTGAATTATTAAAAGATTCATTTCCTGAAGAATTAAAAACCATTGATGTCATCTTTACAAACAAATTTATTTCCTCATTTAAAAACCAAAATTTAATAGGTTATGTAAAAGGTACTCAACATCCCGATAGTTTTATTGTTTTTACCGCACACTACGATCATCTTGGGGCTATGGGCACTAATTGTTATTTTCCAGGAGCTAATGATAATGCTAGTGGCGTTAGTATGGTTTTAAATCTTGCCAAATATTACAAAAAACATCCTTCAAAATATTCAGTGGTGTTTATCCTTTTTAGTGGTGAAGAGGCAGGATTACTTGGTTCAAAATATTTTACAGAACATTCTTTGTTTCCACTTTCAAAAATTAAATTTCTTACTAATTTAGATCTACTTGGAACTGGTGATGATGGCATAATGGTGGTTAATGCCTCTGTATTTAAAACTCAATTTGAAATTTTAAACCAAATTAATGAAACGAAACATTATGTAACACAAATAAAACAAAGAGGAAAGGCTGCTAATAGCGATCATTACTGGTTTGCAGAAAAAGGCGTGCCTAGTTTTTTTATTTATACATTAGGTGGCACAACCGCTTATCACGATATTTATGACATTGCCACTACTTTGCCTCTTACAAAATATAAAGAGGTTTGCCAGTTGTTAATTGATTTTACAAGTAAACTGTAATTAGTTTTTAAACCATTTAATTTTTGGAACATCTAATTCAGTTCTCAATAACTTAAATGGGTAATAAATAAACCCAAACGTGTACCACGGCAGTTTATATTGGTACGCCATATTGTAAGAAGCAAATAATCCAACTCGATGTTTACCTAGCATAAGTTCGTAATTTATTTTTGGGCATAACGAAAACGTAAGTTCCGTAATTCTTTCCATTCTACCAGCTTTAGTAGGAGGTATTTCTTTAAAAGTTGTTGTTACATAATTATCATGTGTTTCGTAACCATGTATCTGTTCATTTATATAAATAGGCATATTAATAGCTACTAATGGCAATACATACAAGTGTTTTCCAATCGGAAACTTTAATCCACTTACAATATTCATGTAATCTACTTTCGAGTTGTATGCAAGATGAAGATGATATTTTTCATCAGGTCCAGCAGCATAATAATCATAATTAAACCTACCATGTGAACGCAAATAATTTACACCTAACACAGCTCTTATATATGGACTTTTCCCAAAAAGAAGATTAATTCCAATAGTTGCATTTGTATAATATGTATGTGGGCTCACCTCATTAAACTCTCTTCTAGATATATGTCCACCTTCATTAAATTCCTTAGGTAAGTTTGAGTAAATATGATTAACAACACAACCTAATTGTACATTAAAAGTTATAAAATCGCTTAATTTTTGATGTTCAATTTCTGGGAAATGAGGTTTTATAGTAGGCAAATAATTAAATTTTTCAATGTACCCATTCTTATATTTAATATAAGCAATATCATTTGGCGCAATTTCTTCTATTAAGACAGTAGTGACGTTTTTTATCTGAAATTTTATATAATTAGAACTTACTTCTAAAACTTTGGCTTCTACTATTGAGCTATCTCGTTTAATAATAAAATCTTGCGCCAATAAATTATGGTAAAAAAAAATTAGTATGAAAGTTGCAATTGCTAAATAACGAAACATATACAAATAAAATTACAAAAATAATGGCATAAAAAAAACTCCTCAATATAGAGGAGTTTTCTTAAAAATTAGATAATTCTAATTATTTTCCTTTGTTAACGTTTCCAGCTAACTCAGCACCAGCTTTGAATTTTACTACTTTTTTAGCAGCAATTTTAATTTCTTTACCAGTTTGAGGGTTACGACCAACACGAGCTGAACGCTTAGCTACTGAAAAAGAACCAAATCCTACTAAAGATAAACGGTCACCTTTTTTTAAAGTTTTGCTAATTGCTTCGATAGTTGCATCTAAAGCACGAGCTGAATCAGCTTTAGTTAATTTTGATCCGTTTGCGATTGCTTCGATTAATTCTGCTTTGTTCATTTTTTTTTGATTTTTAAGGGTTAAACTTTTTAATTAATTACAATACAAATGTACGCCGTATTCCTTATTTGTCAAGAGCTAAGACTGAAAAAGTGCCGATTTTGTTGATAAATCGCCATTTTGTTAATAAGTAAGCCCTAAATAGCACTAAAATAAGGCTTTTACGACCTTAGCTAAGGCTTATTTACCATTATATAAGCCTTACAGACTGTAGAAAATCTGTAAATAGTATCTATAAAGAGATTATAAAAACGAAAAAGTATCTTCTACTTTAAAGCCACGCAAAAATTCTTCAATACTTATTCTTTTTTTACCAGCTAGTTGTAACTCTTTTATAAAGATGTAGCCATTGTTGCAAGCCACGCGTAAATATGATTTTCCATCACTACTAACGGTTCCAGTACTTTCCGAAACATGAGAAATTTGTTTTTCAACTACAAATAATTTAACGCTTACTAATTGGTTGTTTTTATCTTTAAACTCGGTGTAAGCTGCTGGGTAAGGCGATAAACCACGAATATGATTATATATAGTATCCACAGATTGTTGCCAATTTATCTTACAAGTATCCTTAAAAATTTTTGGGGCATGAATACTTAAAGTGTCATCTTGTGGTTTTAATTCATAGTTACCACTTTCAATTACTTGAACTGTTTTAAGTACAACTTGCGCTCCTAGGTTCATAAGTTGGTCATGTAACTCACCTGCAGTTGTTTTAGAAGAAATGGCTACTTTTTCTTGTAACAAAATATTACCAGTATCAATTTCATGCTTTAGTTTAAAACTAGTAACTCCACTTTCAGTTTCGCCATTTATGATAGCCCAGTTAATTGGCGCTGCGCCACGATATTTAGGCAATAATGAAGCATGTAAATTATAGGTGCCTAATGGTGGCATATTCCACACTATTTCAGGTAACATTTTAAAGGCAACTACAATTTGTAAATCTGCATTTAGAGTTTTTAATTGATTAATAAAATGTTCGTCTTTTAGTTTTTCGGGTTGCAATACAGGTAATCCTTTTTCAATGGCATATTTTTTCACTGCCGATTGTTGTATCAACTGTCCTCTGCCAGCAGGTTTATCAGGTACGGTTACAACAGCAACCACGTTATATCCATTCTTTACTAATATATCTAAGCTTGCTACAGCAAACTCGGGAGTACCCATAAATACAATTCTCATCTTTCATTAAAAATTTGCATAAAGTTACATTCTTAATTGATTACGAACAAAAAATACCCAAAGCAGGGTATAGCATTAAAAATTAAACTTTTTAATTTTGTATCAATTATTAAATTATTATTACTATGAAAAAACACATTTATTTATTAGGATTACTAGTTATTGCTGGTACAATAACTTTAACATCATGTTCAAAAAAAGATAATACTGAGCCAGAAACCGAAACCCCAACAACACCAGGCGGCGGTGGTGGAGGAAGTGCATCAAATGCCCCTGTAACACCAAGTTTTACTGATGGAAACGGTACAATGATAGCATCGAAAGTTAATGCCATAGTTGCAGTACCTGGAACTACAATGGAAGTTACAACTACAATGGGAAGTGCAACAGCTAGTTTATTCGACGCTGCAGGTTCTTCTACATTAGTAGATGGTGGTGCCATTACTGCCAACGATTCTACTTTAGCAAAGCAATCAAATAATGCTTATATCTTTACTCCTAAATCAACTGGAATTAACTGGAGCAGTAATTCAAAATGGAGTATAGCTGGTAATTCAGCAACTAATGTTCCGGCTTTTACATATACCGCTAATGGTTTTCCTTCAAATCCTACATTACCTAGTATTACATCTGTAAGCAAAGGTAGTGCATTTACTTTTAGCACGAGTTCGGTATCAAATGCTGATTCATTATGTTTCCAAATTACATCTGGAAGTAAAACAATTTATAAAATGAAAGGTGCCACTCAAACTTCGCATACATTCTCTTCATCTGAAATGGGCACATTAGATCTTTCTTCAAATGCATTTATGACCATTACAGCTTATAAATTCAATAACACAACGGCATCTACCAAAAAATATTACTTTATTAATTTAAGTACTACTAATAGAAGCATTAGTGTAACTAACTAATTCACTCATTAATTTGTTTTAAAAGCCATTCTTAAGTTTTAAGAATGGCTTTTTGTTTTTGAAGAAGGAAAACATTGCATCGAATCTTTGAATATCAATAAAGTTTAGATAAAGTAATACTCTGATGATAATTCTTCATAAAAGTCGTTAAGAATCCAATTTTAATTTTCTATTATATGACTTTAACTCCACTAAATTTTAATCCTTTTAGTATATTTGCTGAAACAAAAATTTAACAGTTATGAAACAGCTTATTGTAATCTCATTTGCCATTATATTAACTCTTACTTCTTTTACTTTTAATAATGGTGGAAAACTTCCTTCTGCTACAGTAAAAAATTTAGATGGTACTAGCATCAATTCTAATACTTTTAGTAATGATGGAAAACCAATGATTATAAGTTTTTGGGCTACTTGGTGCAAACCGTGTAAAAAAGAACTTGATGCTATCAATGAAGAGTATGCCGAGTTACAAAAAGAAACTGGTGTAAAATTAATTGCAATTTCAATAGACGACGCTCGTAGTTCGGGTAAAGTTGTTACTGATGTGAAATCAAAAGGATGGACATACGAAGTTTACATTGACGAAAATCAAGATTTTAAAAGAGCCATGAATGTAAATAATGTACCTCACACCTTTTTAATAGACGGGAAAGGCGAAATTGTGTGGAGCCACAATTCCTACGCCGAAGGCGACGAAGAAATATTGTTTGAAAATGTCAAAAAATTAGTTAAGGGTGAAAAAATCTCGCACTAATTAATATATCGTACATCATTTATAATCTCCCTTTTCTTATATGGTTTATTCACAATCTAAATATTATTTAGCTTTATTGGGTTTAGTGCTTAGCATAAATTTAAAATCGCAAAGCTTTAAAGAAGATCCAGGTGCTATACATGGCAATTTTCAATTTGATGGGGCTTATTACCAAAAAGATAGTGCCATTGGGGCTGATCCTGGAAGTGAATTATTTAGATATAATGCTTTTGGAAATATAACCTATACTCGTGGAGGTTTTAGTGCAGGCGGTCGCTTTGAGAGTTATAACCCTCCATTATTAGGCTTTTTATCTGGTTATAAAGGTTCAGGAGTACCATACCGTTTTGCAAGATATGCCCATAAAGATATTGATATTACCGTAGGAAATTATTACGAACAATTTGGAAGTGGCATTGTATTTAGAGCTTATGAAAACCGCGGATTATTATACGACAATGCTATGGATGGTATGCGTGTGATATTTAGACCTAAAAATGGTATAACACTTAAAGGAGTAATAGGTAAACAACGAACATATTTTTCATTATCGCCAGGAACCGTTCGTGGTATTGATGGAGAAGTAAATGTAATGGAACTATTTGATTCAACCCTCGGAAAACTCAAAACAAAAGTAATCATTGGTGGTAATTTTGTAAGTAAGTACCAACAAGACCAAGATCCTACGTTAGTTTTACCAGAAAATGTAGCTGCTGGTTCAGGTCGTTTTACCGTAATTCGAGGTGGTTTTAATTTTAATGCAGAATATGCTTTCAAAGCTAACGACCCTTCATATCAAAATCACTATAGCTATCGTGATGGTCATGCTTTAATTGCGTCCACCTCCTATGCCACCAATGG
>JADLER010000087.1 GCA_020846025.1 Bacteroidia bacterium
CCATTCATGGTCATACTCACACTCATTTGGTCAAGTGGGATTTGATCAAAAAGTATTTTCATGTCTAAAACCGAGTCAATGGCAACTCCCGCTTTTCCAACATCTCCCACCACACGTTCATGATCACTATCATACCCTCTGTGTGTAGCTAAGTCAAATGCTACTGATAAGCCTTTTTGTCCGGCAGCTAAGTTACGACGATAAAACGCATTACTTTCTTCAGCGGTACTAAATCCTGCGTATTGACGAATTGTCCAAGGATTTTGAACATACATACTTGTATAAGGGCCTCTTAAAAAAGGTGCTAAACCAGCACCAAACTGTAAATGTTCGTATGTTTGAATATCGTTGGCTTGATAAGAAGATTTTACTTCAATTTGTTCAGGCGTTACAAAAGTGTCGTGAGTTGCTTCTGTTTGCTTTGCCTGAATTTGAGGTGAAGTATAAGTAATATTTGAAAAATCTTTACGCATAGTTATTTTGTAACAGGTTGAACAGTTTCAAGGTGAGTTGCAAGTGATAGAACTTTTAAAGGCTTAATGAGGCCTTTACTTGTTTTTTGTGTTGTAACAGTATGAGGGCTTGTCTTACTATTTGGATTTAAATATTTATTGACCCCAATTATAATAAGTTCCCCATTTTGGGCTTTTTCTAAGAGTCTTTCTTGTTGCTGTTCTACTTCGTGTTGAATTATGTTTTGTTCTAAGGCCGCGATAAAACCACCTTTGGCTTCGTAGGTTTTAAATTGCTCAAAGGCTCTAGTAGCCAATTGTTCAGTTAGGTTTTCAATGTAATACGAACCAGCGCCAATGTCAGTTGTTTTATTGAGGTAACTTTCTTCTTTTAAAATAATTTGTTGATTTCTAGCCATTCTGGATGCTAAACTTGTTTCATCACTCTTTGATAACAAATTAAAAGGTTCTATATATAAATAATCACAACCGCCAATTACCGAACTCATAGCTTGAGTTGTACTTCTTAAAAGATTAGTGTGTTCATCTTTTGGAGAAAGAGTAACTTGTGAAGTTGTACAAGAAATTGAAATAGGAGCTTGAATGTTGTATGTGGTATGAAGAAAGGTAATCAGTTTTCGTAATGCTCTGAGTTTAGCAATTTCAGTAAAAAAATCGGTACCAATGGCTACGTGAATTTGAATCCCTTTTTTTATGTACGAGAAGTCGCCACCTTGTTCATTAAAGTATTGTAAGTATTCGTTATAATGACTTAAAATTAAAGCTAATTCCGTTACCTGATGTGCGCCTGTATTTTGATAAAGAGAAGCGTCAATTAATAATTGATAACGATTGAATGGTACTTGACTTACTTGTTTGATAGCATTATGATCATCTGATTTGTTTTGAGTCCAATTTCCTGTTTGGGCAAAACGAGCAAGTACATCATAATTAATACTAAGATCTAATTTTTTTGTATCTAATTCTTTTTCGGTAATAAACTTACTTAATTGATTAATAAATTCTTGAATAGGTTGTGTAACATAAAACTGAGTAGCAATAAATTCAATTTGAATGTCTTTTAGAAGTTGGGTTAAATTTGTTGCTTTAGTTAAATAAAAACATAGTGCAGAAGCACCACCATTAAGTGCTTCGAGGGCCTGTTTATTAGCTTGTAGCTCATTTTCTACTTGTATTTTCACCCCAATATTCCAATCGTTATGATAAAATACGGGTTGGGCTTGTTTTGGTAAATCTTCTTTAGTGTAAAATGGATGTATAGAAATACCAGTGTCAGATTGCCATGTTAATTGATTAAAATCAATCCCTTTTAAATCTTTGGCTAATTTTTCTTTCCATTGATTAACACTAGTTGGGCTAAATTCAGAAAATAATGGTTGCATGAACAAGTTTTAAAAATTTTGAGAAATTTCTTTTTTGATATAATCTACGGCTATTTCGCAAGGTAATTTTTTTCCTAAGTTTGAACAAACACTTAAAATCATCATGGCTAATTCATTACTAGGCGAATCAGCCGGCACTTTAGTAGCAGTAAGGTTTATTAATTGCGTAATTTCTTCTTTGGCATTTTTCACCATTTCCCATGCACCAGCCGAAATATAAATCTGTTGAGACAAGTTATGTTCAAATTCTGTTTTTATAGCATTAACAAGTTCTAATTGAAGTTGACGTGAATTCATGCCATGTCGATTTACTCTTACAATTAATGTATTTGGATTAATACGTTCTAGGTAAATGACAATTCGCTCGTAAGCTTGTAATTTTAATGGAGTAATTGTACCAATATTAGTTTTCTTTAATTCGTGTTCTCGACGGTTTTTATCATTGTCTAAAAATCGTTTAACTAAAAAATAGGATGCCGCAAATACAGCTCCTGCAGGAATTAATATTTTTAAAATTTCAACTAATGCGTTCATTATGTAAGTTTTATTAGAGTGTTAAAGATACACATCTTAAGTGGATTTATATCAAATATCGGTCGAAAAAATAGAATTAACCGCCCGCTTTTTTAGCCTTATAATTAGCTTTTAATAAGATGTCTAAAATCTTATCACGGTTATCACCTTGTATTAAAATTTCGCCATCTTTGGCATTACCTCCAACACCACATTTTTGTTTGAGTATTTTGGCTAAATCATTCAAATCAGCTTCAGTACCTATAAATCCAGAGATGCGTGTAAGTAATTTTCCGCCACCTAATCTATCTAAATAAATTTTTAGGTTTTGTTTGGCTGGTTCTAAAGTTACTGCATCTTCATCCTCATTATGTTCGTAGTTAAAGTTTGGATTAGTAGAATATACTACATTCACACGGTTTTTATCTTTTTTACTCATCGCTTGTTTTTTAATAAGGTAATGATTATGATAATAGGCAATAAAATATAAATAGCCATCCAAATATAATTTGAAAGTTTGTTGATTTCAGTTGGCACTGTTACATGCGTAAAGCGCTGCTTTGTGGCTATTTCTTTAGGTTGAAGGTTTGTTAAACTATCTTTTAAAGCATAATGTTTCTTTAAAAACACCATGGCTTGTTGATAGTCTTGTTGCGCCTCTAATAACTGACTTTGTTGTAAATAATAATCTACTAAAACGGCAGGTAAATTTTTGGTAGTAGCAATGTTATGAGTAAGTAATAAATAGTTACTTGCTTGGTTATAATTTTTTTGAATACAATAAATGGATGCTAGGTTTAAATAACTATCAGCTAGTTCAATTTCATTTCCAATTAATTCTTTTTGTTTTAAACTTTCTTCGAAATAAAGTAGTGCACTATCTAATTTATGTTGTTCTTTAAAGATGGTGCCAATATTGTTATAGCATGTTGCGGTTAGTTGTAAGTCGCCTAATTGATTGGCGTACTCTAAGGCTGTTTTAAATTGATGTATTGAAGCGTCGAATTGTTGTTGGCTGAATTTTAATGTGCCAATATTTATTAAACAACGGGTTACTTGTAAAACATGATGAAACTTGTGCGATATATGTAAAGATTTCAAATAGGCATTTTCGGCTAGTTGATACTCATTCAAATCACTATATATATTTCCTAGGTTAGCTAAATTCATAGCCACACCTATTTCATCTTTTAACTGTTCATGGTGTTGGAGTGACTGATTTAGATATTGAATGGCTTGGTTGAAGTTTGATTTTTTATAAAGTAATAAACCTAATACGTTTTCACTTTTTGCCAGATGTGGCATGCTGTTACATTGTTTAGCAGCTACCTCTGCCTCCTCTGCAAATTGCAAAGCCATATCTAAATCAATTGTTCTTAATTCAAATGCTTTGGTGCAAAGTTGATTAACACGTTCTGTATCGTTTTCAAGTTGTTGAAGTTGGTACAACAACGAATCGGGCGATTGCCCAAAAAGCACATTAAAACAAAGTAGAAAGCTATAAAAAATGTATCTTAACATTAGCTGTAAATATACTTTGTTTTTCCTTATGTTTATTATAATTTTAAGGCATGATACATTATAAAGCTTACCTTAAAAAACCTCAATCACACTACATATATATTGATTTAACGATTGATAAAATTGAAAGTAGTACACTTGATTTACAATTACCAGCATGGCGGCCAGGGCGTTATGAATTAGGCAACTTTGCAAAAAACATAAAACGTGTTGATGCATTTGATACAAATGGAAAGCCATTACCATATATTAAATTAACCAAAGATTTATGGCAAATTACAACTAATGGTTCAACAACTGTAAAAGTAACTTATAGTTATCATACCTCCGAGATTAATGCGGGTAATTGCTATGCCGACGAAACTCAGTTGTATATAAACCCTGTGCATTTATGTTTATATGTTCCACAACGTATGCACGAAGAACATATTTTGGAATTAGATATTCCTAATGATTACAAAATTGCAACATCTTTAAAAAAAGATGGAAAAAAACTTACTGCTTTTTCATTTGATGAGTTAGCCGATAGCCCTGTTTTTGCTTCATCACAAATACAATCGCAGTATTATGAAGTGAACCAAATAAAATTTTGGATTCATTTTTTAGGAGAATGTAAACCCGATTTTGAAAAATTAAAAACTGATTTTATTAAATTTACTAAAACTCAGATTAATTTTTGGCAAGGTTTTCCAGTTAATGAGTATCATTTTTTATTTCAGGTATTACCCTATAAACATTATCATGGTGTTGAGCACCAAAAATCCACGGTGATTGCGATTGGCCCAGGCTACCACCTAAATAAAGGTAAAACCTACGAAGATATTTTGGGTGTATCTAGTCATGAATTATTTCATACCTGGAATATCAAATATATTCGCCCAACTGAAATGTTGCCTTATGATTTTACGAAAGAAAACTATGCACGTACAGGTTTTGTTTACGAAGGTTTTACAACTTATTATGGCGATGTATTACTTTTAACAAGTGGTGTATTTACTCAAGCTCAATATTTTGAAACCTTAGAAGAAAGATTAAATAAACACTTTCATAACTACGGACGATTCAATTTGTCAGTGGCACATTCTAGTTTTGAAACTTGGTTAGATGGTTACGTGTCGGGAGCGCCTTACCGCAAAACCTCCATATACGACGAAGGGAATTTAGTAGCGTTTATGTTAGATGTGTTAATTATGAAACATAGCCAACATCAAAAGGGTTTAAGAGATGTATGCCATAATTTATATCAGCAATTCGGACAAAAAAATATTGGTTATACCGAAATGGATATTATCACATTATGCGAACAAGCTGCAGGTGTTAGTTTTCAGAAGTTTTTTGAAAATTATGTATATGGCACCGAAGATTATGAACCACAACTGATGTCTTGTTTTGAATACTTAGGATTAAGTCTCACTAAAAAATCCTCTGCACATGTGTCCGAATCTGTATTTGGATTTAAAACTGCAGACATTGGCTTTAACAAAAAAATCACCTTAATTGCGCCATATTCGCCTGCTTGGAAAGCAAATTTAAGTATAGGCGATGAAATTTTAGCAGTAAATGGTTATACGCTTAAAAATGATTTTCACGAGTGGATGACTTATTTTAAAGATAATACCATTCAACTTACGATATCCTCCAATCATCAACTAAAAACAATTCAGTTACCCGTTCAAGAGAAACAACACAGCTATTTTGATACCCTAAAAATTGAGCACAAAGAACTCAAAGAGCACGAACACTTTAAAAAATGGATGGAATTAAATAGTTAAACTATTTATTTAAAATACTTCATCAATATCATTTCTTCTGATGATGTCGCCACCACTAGGTCCGTCATCATTTCCCCAATTTTTAGATTGTACTACTTTTACACCAGAATCTTGAGATAAAAACTCGTCATTTTGTGGCATTCCAGATGAGCTAGATAAGTAAACAGAATTATCATCATAATCTAAATCTGTAAACTTAGCATATTGGCCAATAAATTTAAGAGGCACATCTACAATCGAGCCATGACGGTTTTTAGCAATAATAATTTCAGCTTTGTTTTTTGTAGGCTGATTATGTTCATCAAACTCAATTCCATAATATTCAGGACGGTAAATAAACATAACCATATCAGCATCTTGTTCAATAGCACCCGATTCACGTAAATCACTTAATTGCGGACGTTTACTTCCACCAGGTCGGTTTTCAACCTGACGACTTAATTGAGAAAGAGCAATAATTGGAATTTCTAATTCTTTTGCTAAAGATTTTAATCCACGAGAAATTTGTGAAATTTCTTGTTCACGATTGCCCTTACTATCAGGGCCTCCACTCATTAATTGAAGATAATCAATAATAATTAATGAAATATTTTGTTGTTCTTTTAATCGGCGTGCTTTGGCTCTTAGTTCAAAGATAGAAAGCGCAGGCGTATCATCAATATATAAAGGCGCAACCGATAATTTTTTAATTCGTTCGTTTAATTGCACAAACTCATGATTATCCAAATTACCTTTTAAAATTTTCCCTTGGTCAATTTCAGTTTCAGATGCAATTAATCGTTTTACTAATTGAATAGACGACATCTCTAACGAGAAAATAGCTACTGGCTTATTAAATTCTACAGCCGCATTTTTAGCCATTGTAACTACAAAGGCTGTTTTACCCATACCAGGACGAGCTGCTAAAATAAGTAAATCTGATTTTTGCCAACCACCTGTAATTCGGTCTAGTGCTGAGAAACCAGAAGGAACTCCAAGCAAACCGTCTGTTTGTGCAGCAGCAACTTCAATTTCGTTAATTGCCTGTGCAATTAATGTTGTCATATTAGAATGTTGCTTTCTGACATTTGAATCCAAAATTTCAAAAATATGTTGAGTAGTAGAGTCTAATAACTCAAAAACATCGGTACTTTCTTCATAGGCTGTTTTGATGGTTTCAGTACTTATTCTTATTAATTCTCGTTGAAGGTATTTTTGAGCTACAATACGCGCGTGATACTCGATGTTTGCGGATGATGCAATGCGATTGGTGAGAGATGCTACATAAAATGAACCACCCACAATTTCTAATTCTCCTGAGCGTTTTAATTCTTGTGTTACGGTTAAAATATCAACTGCTTCTGAACGATTGAATAAATTGTAAATAGCTTTAAAAATAATTCCGTTTTGTTCTTTATAAAAACTCTCAGGTGAGAGCATATCTATAACCGTACTGAGTGCATCTTTCTCTAAAAGCATGGCACCAAGTACAGCTTCTTCCATTTCTACAGCTTGTGGTTGTATTTTACCACCTTCTATAGTAGTAGCTGGAGTGTATAATTTTTTTCTGGTTTTATTTTGGTTTTCAAAATTTTGCATAGTTCAAATAGTGTGAAAGCAAAAATGCTTAATACTTTCTATTATCGGAAGTTACAAAATTTTGAGCGCATTTGCAATTATTAAAAAACGTGTTTATTGTTTGTTAATATGTATAATTGTTTAGATATAATGCCTTGATTTTCAATCCAAAAAAAATGACCAAATAGTTAAAAGCTTTTATTCACTTTACTGTGAGTATTGTTAAGAAAGTGCTATTTATTTTATAAACAATTAAAAAGTTAATGTATTGTTATAAAATTTATCCAGATTCTTGCCGTATATTTACTTGATAGTTTTGAGAATTAAACAAATTACATATATATTCCTTTGCTTTGTGTTTGTAATTGTATGTAAACAATCTTTACACGCGCAAGATGATAAAGAAAGTCATTTTTTAGAACGTTTTCACCAACTTAGTTATGCTAAAAAAGTGATTGCCTTTGATTCTTTGAATGAGAATTTAAAGTTGAAGTATTTTCCTGAAGTTAAAGCTGAATTAGAAACCATAAAACAAAAAGCTA
>JADLER010000088.1 GCA_020846025.1 Bacteroidia bacterium
AAAGTAAAAGATGATAAATTAGCTGAATTAGAAAAAACTCCTTTACGTGTAATAACAGTTGGTAACGAAGATAAATTTTATCCTGAACTTAGATGGTTAACTAAAGACGATATGCAACAAATTAGAACGCAACAAAATATCGCTTCTCGTTCAGTACAATTAAATGGTAATATTAAAATTAAAGTAGCCCCTAATACCGATTTACAAATTGGTGGTGCTTTTGATTATGGAAATGGTCATAGTTTTGTATATGATTATTCGTTATTTAATCCACAAAACAATCCACAATATACTAATACAACATGGAGAACTTATGCAAAGGTTAATCAAAAATTTGGTTCTACACAATCTTCGTCAGACAAAGAAAAATCTCAAGCATTAGTATCTAACGCTTTCTTTACCTTTTTAGCAAGTTACGAAAAGTCAAAATCTAAAACTCAAGATGATACACATAAAGATAACTTGTTTAATTATGGATATCAAGGTAAATACTTATATAACATAGATACAGTTAGTAATTATGCTTATAAATATAACGCTACCGAAAACAAATATTATCTAGATTATCTAGGTCCAATTTCAGGCCCAGTAACATTTGAGCGTAGTGAGTTAAATCCAACTACAGCAAACTACTCTTCACAAGTGTTCAATTACATGGGTTCTTTACCTAATATTTATGCGGCTCAAACTAATAATGCTTACATTAATGGGGATCGTCCTGCAAACGTAAATAGTTTATTTTACCCTACTGGTCGTCAATATAACGGTTATTCTTATAGTGAATATACTCAATTACGTTTTGCATCTAGTTTCTCAGCCGATTTTAAAAATCATGCTATCATGGTAGGGGTTGAGTTCGACCAACGCGAACAACGTTCATTCTCTGTAAATCCAATTGGATTATGGGAGCGTATGCGTTTCTTAACAAATTCTCACTTAGTGTCTTTAGATACGAGTGCAGCAGGAACCACTATTTTACCTGGTATTCCTGAAACTGGCGGATTAGAAAGATACTACCACAGATACGTTTATAACGAAGCAAGTCAAACACAAATTGATAAATCTATCAGAGAATTGTTAGGTTACTCTAAAGACAACCAAACAATTATAAATACAGATGCTTTAACACCTGATCAAATGAAATTAGACATGTTTAGTGCTCTTGATTTATTAAGTGAAACAGGTATGCAACCTTTAGTAGATTATTATGGTTATGATTATTTAGGTAATAAAGATAAATCGGCTACTAATCTTGAGAAATTCTTAACAGAAAAAGATAAAAATGGTAATTTAATGTTACGTTCTGGAGCTTATAAACCTATTTATGTGGCAGGATATATTCAAGATAAATTTGATTTCCGTGATTTAAGATTTAATATCGGGGTGCGTGTTGACCGTTTTGACGCTAACCAAAAAGTATTAAAAGATCCTTATGTATTCCAAGAAGTTTATACCGCAGGAGAGAAAGCACCTAATCGCCCTGAAAACATTAAGAGTGATTATGTAGTTTATGTAGATGATCCTTCATCTTCTAATCCACAGATAGTAGGGTATCGTTATACTGATGTAAAAACAGCTGCAACAACTTGGTATAATAGCGAAGGTAAAGAAATCTCTGACCCTAAATTATTAGCCGTAGATGGTAAATTAGCACCATATTTAAAAGATCCAAACTACGCGGCTAAAAATCCATTTAGCGTTAATGCTTTTAAAGATTATAAACCGCAAATTAATGTAATGCCTCGTGCAGCATTCTCTTTCCCTATTTCAGACGTTGCTAATTTCTTTGCACACTATGATGTGTTAACTCAACGTCCTAATGATGGATTTATGAGATTTGACCCTAAAGATTATTATTTTATTAATTCACAAAGTCAACCACTTATTGTAAACTCTAATTTAAGACCAGAAAAAACAATTGATTACGAAATTGGTTACCAACAAATTTTAAATCAAAAGAAAAACGCCTCCTTAAAATTAACAGCGTTCTATCGTGAATTGAGAGATCAAATTACAATTGTGTCTTTATCTAATGCGTATCCTAAAACATATATCACTTACCAAAATAGAGATTTTGGAACTGTAAAAGGCTTAACTGCTGAGTTCGATTTACGTCGTACAAATGGTTTTGCTATTACTGCTAACTATATGTTACAGTTTGCTGAGGGGTCTGGTTCTAATGCTAACTCGGGTGCTAGCTTAGCCCAATCTAATCAACCTAACTTACGTATTACTTTACCTTTAGATTACGACCAACGTCATACTATTACCCTTAACTTAGATTACCGTTTTGGGAATGGTAAAGATTACAAAGGACCTCAATTTAACCGTAAGAAAAAAGGAGAAGAGCAAACCGTTCAGTTATTACAGGATGTGGGTGCTAACTTAATCTTCCGTATTGGTTCTGGTACACCGTATACACGCTACTCTGTGGCTAGTCCAGTGGGTGGAAAAACTCAAATTAATGGTACTGTAAATGGTTCTAGTAAGCCTTGGCAGTTTAGAACTGATTTAAGAGTTGATAAAAATATTGAGTTAACTTGGGGTAAAGATGACAGCGAAAACAAGAAGAAAGCTAACTTAAATGTTTATGTACAAGTATTAAATTTATTAAATACTCGTAATATATTAAACGTATATGGATATACTGGTAACGCAGAGGATGATGGTTATTTAGCATCTGCACAAGGTCAAGCTTATGCAATGTTAATTAACAACTATTCTGCTTATGCGGATCAGTATAATATTTATATCAACAACCCTGGAAATTTTGGTCGCCCACGTACAATCAGAATTGGTGTAATGTTAGACTTTTAATTTTTTAATATAAAGACTTTATAATATGGAAACGATGAATAAGTTGAATAAAAGTTTGGTAATGGCTACTTTAGCATTATCAGCCTTGTCAGTAGATGCTAGAGAAAGAGTAGGTTCTACTTTTAAAACAGCATCACCCGAAAAAGTAATGGCTGGGTGTACTCCAGCTCAATCTTCGGCTGAATTAGCGGTAAACAACGTGAGAACTATTGTGTTTGCATCGGCAGACATGTGGTGGGATTTATTCGGTACTCAAAATGCTTGGTACTATGTGCCAAAAGTAGAAGACCGTTCTTTAGGAGCGTCATCTAACTTTGCTGGTAGTGTTTGGTTTGGAGGACTAGATGCGGGGAATCAATTAAAATTAGCGGCGCAAACATATCGTCAAACTCAATCTGGAGGTGTTAGTTTTTGGCCAGGTCCTTTAACTACAGGAGATGCTACTGTTTCAAGCGATGTGTGTTTGAAATACGATAAAATATTTAAAATGACTCGTACTGAGGTTGATAACTTTGTACTTGCTGGTGGCGCTATTACTGATAATATTAAAAATTGGCCAGGTAATGGAGATATTACTTTAAATCAAGATTTAAATTTAGCGCCATTTGTGGATGTGAATGGTGATGGGTATTATCGTCCTGAAACGGATGGTGATTATCCGTATTATGATGTATATAACCAAGGGTTAAGAGATAACTTAGGAATTTGTAAAGCAAGAGTTTTTGGTGATGAAACCTTATGGTGGGTATATAATGATGCAGGTAACACCCATGGTAATGGTGGTAAAATCATTGGTATGGAAATACGTGCTCAAGCTTTTGCATTTAAAACTACCGATGAAATTAATAATATGACGTTTTACAACTATCAATTAGTAAACCGTTCTTCATTCCCATTATATCAAACATATATGACAGTTTGGACAGACGCTGATATGGGTTACTATGGTGATGACTATATTGGATGTGACGTACAAAGAGGCATGGGATATTTATACAATGGAGATTCTTATGATGAAACTACTGCAGGTATCCCAGGCTACCATAATTCAATCCCTGCTATTGGTTGCGACTTCTTCCAAGGCCCAATTCCTCCTCCAGATGGAATTGACAATAATGGAGTTGGCGGAATTGATGAGCTAGGTGAGCAAATGGGAATGACTAAATTTATGTATTTTAATAATGGTTATGGTTCACCTCCACCTGCAACACTCGATCCAGACAACGCTGCTCAATATTATCAATATATGACAGGTTATTGGAAAGATGGTTCTCCATTTACTTGTGGTGGTAATGGTTATGGTGGTACAATTCCTACAGATTATGCTTACCCTGCTGACACCTATACGAATGGGCCATGTGGCGTGTGGGAAGAAACTGCTGCACCTGGTGATAGACGTTTCTTACAATCGGCTGGTCCTTTTGTGTTGCAACCTGGTGCCGTTAACTATGTAACCTTTGGGTTACCATGGGCACGTACTACATCTACCGATCCTAAAGCATCTATTCCTTTATTAAAGGTAGCTGATGATAAAGCTCAAGCTTTATTTGATAACTGTTTCCGTGTATTATCAGGGCCTGAAGCTCCAGATATGACCATTCAAGAACTAGAAAATGAATTGATTATTTACTTTACTAATAAACCTGGTTCGAACAATTATTTGAATCAGTATAATGAAGAAGATGTAACTATTCAAGTAGATCCTGCTCATTTTCCTAACGTAGATCGTTTCTACCGTTTCGAAGGATTTAAGGTGTATCAATTAAAAAATAACTCAATTGTGCAAGAAGAGTTGGATGATCCATCAAAAGCTAAGTTAGTATTTAATTGCGACGTAGCTAATGGAATCACTCGTATTGTAAATTATGAATACGATGCTATTGTGGGTGGAGACGTGCCAAAAGTAAAAGTGGATAAGAATGATATGAGTGATAAAGGCGTTAAAACTTCATTCCGTTTTACAGAAGATGCTTTCTCATCTACGAGTGATAAAAAAGTAATAAATCATAAAGAGTATTATTTCTTTTGCGTAGCTTATGGCTATAACCAATATGGCGAGTATAAGCAAGATCAAGTATTTACTGTTGCAGGTGTTCCAAGTATGGAAGGTCAAAAGAAACCTTATTTAGAGGGTCGTAAGTCTAAAAAAGCAATTGGGGTTCCGCACAATCCAGCTTCTGAAAAAGATGGAACCATTGCAAATTCTACTTATGGTTATGGTCCTAAAGTTTCTCGTTTAGAAGGACAAGGTAATGGAGGTAATTACTTAGATTTAACTGAGGCTTCTGTAAATGATATCTTAACAAGTAGCACAGGTCGTGCAGATATTATTACCTATGAAAATGGTCGTGGCCCAATTAACATTAAGGTAGTTGACCCATTAAACGTACCAAATTCAGAATTTACTTTAGCATTTATAAATAGAAACTGGTTCTACAATTCTTCTTTAACAATGGCTCAAATTAATGATACAATTAATTCAGATCCATGTAGAACAGATAACTTTCATAAAACTATGCCATACCCTCAGTTATCATTAACCAAAAATGTTACGAGAGGTTATGTTAATATGGATACAACTACATGGGTATTAAAAGACTTAAACACATCTAAAGAGTACTATCCTTGTAAATCAATTAAAATAGGCGAAGAATATTATTTCAGTGAATTAGGATTGTCTATTAATATAGGTGGAGGTACTGATATAGCTGGTGTTTCATTCCCAGCAAATTCTAATAAAGATAAAGTAATTAATCAAACAGATATTATTGGGGCAAGTATTTCTTACGCAATTTCTGGTCAAAACTGGTTATCTGGTGTAGCTGATGTGGATGGTGCGTCAGCAGGTGCATTTAACTGGATTCGTTCTGGAAATTATGTAGATGCAACAGATGGTACCTTAAATGATTATAAAGCAGTTAATGATTCAGCAAATAGTTCAGGAACTATTTTTGCAGATGAAGCACAATACTTTGAAAATGTATTAGGTGGAACTTGGGCTCCTTATGCCTTAGTAGCCACTGCTAAACAAACAAATGATTTTGCAGCACCTGGTTATGCAAATATGACAAGTGCGGCTGGCGTTCTTCAAAATGTATTTGATTTAAGAACCTTAGCAAGTGTGGATATTGTATTAACTAAAGACAAGAGTAAATGGACTCGTTGTTTAGTATTAGAACAAAGTGGTGAACCTGCTTCTACAAGTACTCACGCTACTAAGTTAGAACCAAGAAGAAGAAAATCAGTTGATAAACAAGGTATTGGTTTAGGTGAGACTGGCTGTAATACTGCAGAAGCTCAATTGGATACTTTTACAACTGGTTTAGGATGGTTCCCAGGCTATGCAATAAATTTAGAAACTGGTGAACGATTAAATATTGCCTTTGGCGAAGATTCATATCAAACCACTAATAATGGTGATGATATGATGTGGAATCCAACTAATGTAACGTCAACATCTACTTATCCTTACGCATTTGGTGGAAGACATTATATTTATGTGTTTGGTAATAATAGAAGTGGTTCTACATATAATAGTCCTAATGCTGCCGCTCCATTTAAAGATAAATTAATTGGTGCTGGCCCTTACAACATGGCTGCATTTAAAGATATGGTAAATGTGTATAAATGGGCAAATAACACTATTAATACTACAGGAGCAACATCTTCTCAAAAAAATAGTGCAAACGTTGTATTAACTAACTTGTGGGCAGATGCTATGTGGACAAGTATGCCAGTAACCATAGATGCAAAATATAACTTTAAACACCCAGAAGATATGTCGTGTGATGCAAGAGTGGCATTACGTGTTAAGAAAGCATATCGTCCAGGTATGGCATCAAATACATATATTAATGCTTCGGCTTATACAGCAGGTGGTTATGTAAATCCAAGTACTGCTTTAAACATTAACTATGCACCTACAATACAACCTTACTATGGAAGTGGTTCAGCTACTATAAATGGCTTCTTATCAGTAGCAACAACAAATACACTTTCATCACCAGTAAATAATAACTTTGGATTGTATAAATTCAGCACAAGTGATATTTATACTGAGATAAATAATGCAGAAAAAATGAAATCTGCTTTAGATTTAATCAACATTGTTCCAAACCCTTATTATGCTTACTCTAAATACGAAACTAATCGTATTGATAATAGAGTAAGAATAACGAACTTACCAAATAAATGTAGAATAAAAATATTTACCTTAAATGGTACTTTAGTTCGTACATTTAATCGTGATGTAAGTGGACAAGAAGACCTTGAAACTACTGAATCTGATTATACCCGCAACAGACGCTTAGCATACCAAGATTGGGATTTGAAAAACCAAAGCGGAATTACAGTGGCTAGCGGATTATATATCATTCATGTAGATGTACCAGGTGTAGGAGAGAAAATCTTAAAATGGTTTGGTGTAATGCGCCCTCTAGATTTACAAAGTTATTAATCGTTTAATTGAATTAAATACAACAAGATATGAAGTCGTTTTTAAAAGTATCATTAAGTGCAGTGTTAACTGGAGGGCTTTTAGCCACAGGTTTTCAAGCTCAAGCTGGAAATCCTGAGCGTGCTGGTCAAGCAGGAGCAACACAACTTTTAATAAACCCTTATGCTCGTTCTGCTGGATGGGCAGCCGCTAACGGGGCATTTTCAAGAGGCTTAGAGTCTCAATATACTAACGTGGCTGGTATTGCTTATACTAAGCGCACAGAGGTAATGTTTATGCGTTCGGCTTGGTTAGTAGGAACAGGTATTAATATTAATGCTTTTGGGGTGTCTCAGCGTGTGGGTGAAACTGGTGCTATAGGCTTAGGTATTACGTCTATTAATGCTGGAAAAATTGAGCGTACTACTGAAGACCAACCAGAAGGAGGTTTAGGGACTTTTACACCTCGTTTTACTAATATTGCTTTATCGTATGCTAAATGCTTTTCTGATAATATTTATGGTGGTATTACCGTAAGAGCTATTTCAGAAGGAATTGATAACGTAAAAGCCCAAGGTGTTTCAATTGATGCAGGCGTACAATATCATACTGGAAAGCAAGAACAAATGCACTTAGGCGTAGCTTTAAAAAACATCGGACCTAAAATGCAATATAAGGGTGATGGTCTTTCTACTCAAGGAACTGTTACTAATGCGTATGGTAACGAATATCAATTAACATTAAACAATCGTTCAGGAGCTTTTGAATTACCAGCGCTTTTAAATATATCTTTAGGATATGATTTGTATTTCTTAAAAGATACAGCTGGAAAAGCAGATAAAACGCACCGCGTTACTGTAGCAGGTAATTATACCTCAAACTCATTTACTAAAGATAACTATATGTTTGGTTTAGAGTACGGTTGGAGAAATATTGTGATGGTACGCGGAGGTTTAACTGTAGAAAAAGGTATTTTTAAAGGTGAAGGAAACCGCACAACAGCATTTACTGGTCCTTCTTGCGGTGCTACCGTAGAAATTCCATTTACAGAGAAAAAATCAACTGTAGCAGTTGATTATTCTTACCGATTCACAAATCCATTTGGTGGTGTACACACATTTGGATTACGTGTGAACTTGTAAAATCAAAATAAATTATATATCTTTGCTTTATTGAATCCCGAAAACACTTTCGGGATTCTTTTTATTTTATTAAATTTTTAATACAATGGCTACAGTTGCTTATTACACCGAAGAAGGCTTGCAAAAATTAAAAGATGAGTTGCAACAGTTAAAAACAGTTGAACGCAAAAGCGTCATTAAACAGATTGCTGAAGCTCGCGATAAAGGTGATTTATCAGAGAATGCTGAATATGATGCGGCTAAAGAGGCTCAAGGCATCTTAGAATTAAAAATTGCTAAATTAGAGGAAATAGTAGCAAATGCTCGTATTATTGATAGTTCAAAATTAGACACCTCTAAAGTGAGTATTTTAACTACGGTGCGAATAAAAAATCTGAAAGTAAACAAAGAGATGACTTACACGTTAGTGGCTGAAAACGAGGCAGATTTAAAAACAGGTAAAATATCAGTAGATTCTCCAATAGGCAAAGGATTATTAGGTAAATCGGTAGGTGACAAAGTAGATGTTACAGTGCCTGCAGGCGTTATACCATTTGAAATTATAGAAATTACCATTTAATATGGCAAGTATATTCTCAAAAATTGTTGCTGGAGAAATTCCTTGTTATAAAATAGCAGAAAACGACAACTATTTGGCTTTTTTAGATATTTTTCCACTTCGTAAAGGACACACATTGATAATTCCTAAAAAAGAGGTAGATTATATTTTTAATTTAGACGATCAAACATACGAGGGTTTGATGCGTTTTGCCAAACAAATTGCAGAAGCAATTAAACAAGCCATACCATGTAATCGGGTAGGCGTTGCTGTTATTGGTTTAGAAGTACCTCATGCGCATGTTCATCTTATTCCTATCAATAGTGAAAATGATATGAATTTTGCTAATGAAAAACTAAAATTAAGCAAAGATGAATTCGAGCAAATTGCTACGCATATTCGCCAATACTTATCATAGTTTGAGCCTGATTTAAGCCCTTATTTTATGAATTTTTGAGGCTGTTCCGTTAATAAAACACGTATATTTGCAACCTAAATTTTGAACCTTATGGATAAGAACTCATTTATTGGATTGGGATTAATTGCTACCATACTCATTGTTTGGTTGTCGTTATCCGGTCCTAGTAAAGAACAAATTGCACGGAATAAGCATATCAAAGATTCGGTAGAACATGCAATGAAAGAGGCGGAGCTTGCTCAAAAAGCCAAAGAACTTAAAGCTAAACAAACTCAATTATCTGAAGTAAGTAATGTGCCACTTTCCGATTCTTTAATGTCAATTCAAAAACAAAATCAATACAAAGATTTTGCCTTAGCAACTAATGGGACAAAGGAAATAGTTACACTTGAAAATGAGAACATTAAAGTTTATATCTCTACAAAGGGTGCAGCAGTTCAAAAAGTAGAATTAAAAAATTATCACCGCTATGGACAAAATGAAAATTTAGTGTTATTCGACAGCGATTCTTCTTATCAAAACATAGAGTTTGATGCGTATAATTCCTTACGTTTTAATACGGATAGTTTTTATTTCAAACCTTCGTCCGTAGCTGAATCTGTAAGTGGCGCAAAAAGTAAAACAATTAGCCTAAAACTTCAAACAGCAAATCCATCTAGTTACATAGAGTATGTTTATACTTTAAAAGGCAATGATTATATGCTTGATTTTGACATCAATTTTGTTGGAATGCAAAACATCATTACGCCAAAAAATAATCGAGTTACATTAAATTGGGTTCAAACTTTACCATCTCAAGAAAAGCATATTACTAAAGAAAGAGAGGCAGCAACAGTTTATTATAATCAAACAAAGGAAGGCGTAGATTATATAAATCCTCATACGTTTGAAGAGAAGAATTTAAACGAAGACAATATTAAATGGCTATGTTTTAAGCAACAATTTTTTAATTCAACTTTAATTGCCGATTCTGAATTTCAAAAAGAAGGTAGTGTAGTAATAACAAGTCAAAATGATAAATCGATTAAGTATGTGAAATCAATTCAAGCTCAATTAAGCATTCCATTTAACCATTCTTCTTCTGAAAAATTTGGCATGTCTTATTACTTTGGGCCTACACAATATTCGGTATTAAAGAAATATGATTTAGATATTGAAAAAATTATACCATTAGGATGGAGCATCTTTAGTTACATAAATAAATGGATGATTATTCCTTTATTTGATTTGTTTTCTGGATTAAATAGTGGGATTATTATTTTAATAATTACATTAATTATTAAAACGCTTTTATTTCCAGTGGCCTACAAAACTTATATGAGTAGCGCTAAGATGCGCGTTTTAAAACCTGAAATAGAAGAAATTAATAAGAAATATGAGAAAAACGATAATCCAATGGCAAAGCAGCAAGAGCAAATGTCGTTGTATCGTAGAGCAGGAGCTAATCCGCTATCGGGATGTTTACCAATGTTGTTACAATTTCCTATTTTGATTGCCTTATTCGGATTTTTTCCAGCTGCTATTGAATTAAGACAAAAGCCATTTTTATGGGCAGATGATTTATCTACATACGATTCTGTTTACGATTTCGGATTTAATATTTGGGGATATGGCGATCACATCAGTTTATTTGCTTTGTTAATGTTTATCTCCACCATTATTTACACGTGGATGAGCCAAGAGATGTTACAGCCTCAACAAACACAACAAATGCCGGGTATGAAGTATATGATGTATTTAATGCCTGTTATCTTTTTAGCCGTAATGAATAGTTATGCAGTTGGTTTAAGCTGGTATTATTTTTTAGCCAACGTTATTACTTTTGCTCAAACGTGGATCATGCGTAAAGTAATTGATGATAATAAAATACGCGAACAACTTTTAGCTAATATGAAAAAACCTGAGAAAAAGTCGGCGTTTCAACAAAAGTTAGAAGAAATGACCAAACAACAACAAGCCCTACAAAAAGGGAAAAAATAACTAAAAAAGCGGTTCATTCGAGCCGCTTTTTTTATTCAAAAATCTCTTGTTATTTAGATTTAGTTTAAATAATAAAAAATAGACTGATTGCTTGATGGTTTAAGTAAAAATGGCTAAAATTACATCAGATATTTAATGAATTATCATGAACACTCCATCCTCTCCAATTGACTATTTACCAATAGTCATTATGTTTCTTATTGCATTAGGTTTTGTTGTTGTAACAATGATTGCATCACATAATTTAGGTCCTAAGCGAAAAACAAAAATTAAATTAGATTCATTTGAATGTGGTATCGAATCACAAGGAAATGCCCGTATTCCCTTTGCGGTAAAATATTTTTTAGTGGCTATTTTATTTGTGTTATTCGATATCGAGGTTATTTTTATGTACCCTTGGGCTGTAAATTTTAAGGAGTTAGGTATGCTAGGTGTTATTGAAGTGTTTTCGTTTATTGCCTTATTGTTAGTAGGATTTTACTACATGATATCTAAAAAAGCCCTTAAATGGGAAGACTAAGAAAACCTATGTCTTTATAAGACTTTAAGGTGTTAATATTAAAAATTTTAAAATAATGTCAAAACAAATTACAAAACGTACAAAAGTAGAAATGGCTAAGAGTCCGCAAGGTATTGAAGGACCTGGTTTTTTTGCTACTAAAATGGAAGAAGTAATTGGCTTAGCACGTGCCAATTCATTATGGCCTTTGCCTTTTGCTACATCTTGCTGTGGAATTGAGTTTATGGCTACAATGGCTTCTCATTACGACTTAGGACGTTTTGGTGCAGAGCGTTTAAGTTTCTCGCCTCGTCAAGCAGATATGTTAATGGTGATGGGAACTATTGCTAAAAAAATGGGACCTACCTTACGCCAAGTGTATGAACAAATGGCGGAGCCACGTTGGGTACTTGCTGTTGGAGCTTGTGCAACAAGTGGTGGTATTTTCGATTCGTATTCTGTTTTACAAGGTATTGATCGCATCATTCCTGTTGATGTTTACGTGCCAGGCTGTCCTCCACGTCCTGAACAAATATTAGAGGGCGTTTTAAAAATACAAGAGTTAGCTAAAAACGAATCATTGCGTCGTAGAAACTCACCAGAGTATAAAAAATTATTAGCTAGTTACGGAATAGAATAAGTTAGGTAAATCAATCACATTAAAATGGAATTATTAAACATAGTAAATGAAAAGCTAAATGCACAATTTCCTGGGGCTGTACTCACCGCAGAGATGTTGTATGATTTTCCAGTATTTGTAATTAGCAAAGATAAAATTCATGACGTACTAAAATTCTTAAAAGAAGATGAAGCATTAAATTTTCATTTTCTAACAGATTTAACGGGTATGCAAACACCAGACGAAAAACAGTTGGGCGTTATTTATCACTTACATAATATGCCAAAAAATTACCGTATCCGTGTAAAAACGTTTATGGATATTAATAAACCAGAAATACCTACCGCAACAGATTTGTGGTTAGGGGCTAATTGGATGGAAAGAGAAACTTATGATTTTTTTGGAGTAAAGTTTTTAGGTCATCCAAATTTAAAACGAATTTTAAATGTGGACGAAATGGATATTTTTCCGTTACGGAAGGAATATCCTTTGGAAGATCAAACCCGCGATGATAAAGATGATACCATGTTTGGTAGATAAATTAAACAAGTTAAAAGTTAAAAATCTGTTACGTTATAACTTTTACTTTTTAACTTAACAAAAATGAATAAAAAGTACGCCATAAAAAAATTATCATTCATCATTAGCTGCTTTTTGGTGTTTTTATGCACCAAAAGCCACGCCCAAGCCCAATGGAAATTTCATTTGGCATTTGAGGATGCCACAGGCGCAAAAGACACTATTTGGTTGATTTGGGATACAAGCGCTGTTTTATGGGACTACGACCCCTTATTAGGAGAAGGACATGTAGATATAGACCTCGATAATTTTAGTACTTGGGTAATAAATTATAATAATGATACCACAAAAACTACAGCAGAGCCATTCATTAGTAGTGCTTTAGGAAATTACATTTACGGTACTGAAAATTTCCAATCTCCGCTAACGCTAAGTTGGGACAGTTCATTGTTTCACGCGCCCAACTTGCCACAACCTGTTAATTTGGCGTATATGGATAACGGGTATTTTTTCGGCAATAATAACTGCCCGTTCTGTCACCATTTTGATATGCTGATAGATAATCACGTAACGATTGATTTGAACGTATTTCCCTATGATTTTTTTCCTGTATTTATTAATATAGAAAGAGGCGCTGTGCTTAATATAAATGAAAACATAAGCATCAGTAAGAAAAAACCTTTGATTTCCCCAAATCCTGCTTCTTACCTTATTAGCATCAAATCAGATAAAAATATAAAAGAATGTTCGTTAATTGATAATACTGGAATAGTTGTATTATATCAATCTGTTAGAGATATGACCAATAATGTACTATCTGTTCAAGATATTTCTTCGGGGGTCTATGTTTTAAAAATTATTAATCAAAACAATGAAGTATATTATGAAAAAATTATCATTACTCATTAGCTGTCTTTTGGTGTTTTTGTGCACCAAAAGCCACGCCCAAGCCCAATGGAAATTTCATTTGGCATTTGAAGATGCCACAGGTGCAAAAGACACCATTTGGCTTATTTGGGATACAAGTGCTACTGTGGGTACTTTTGGGCAAATTGACTCTGCTCTTGGAGAAGACGCTTTCCCTTTTAATTATAATGAATTTAATGTTTGGGTTTATAATTATAATAATGATTCTACCAAAACACAAGCCAATCCCTTTACAAATATATTGTCAATTGAAATCCACGCCTTCAACCACCAGTATCCCATTACCATATCATGGGACAGTTCATTATTTCACTCGCCCGACTTGCCACAGCCTGTTGGTAGTGCGTGGCTGGGTAATGATTATTATTTTTTGGTAAATAACGACCCTCCTTCTCAGTCATTTAATATGTTATGGGATAGTTCGGTTATTGCTCCTGCGTATTACTGGGGGGCGCAGTCGCATTTTCCCTTAGGCGTTGATATAGCATTTCATTCCTCTGTTGGGATAAATGAGATAAACTCCACTAAAAAAATATCCGTTTACCCCAATCCTACCAGTAATATAATTACTATCAAGGCAAAAGAAATTAAAGCATGTTTCTTACTTGATAATATGGGGAAAACGTTGCTAAACAAGGATTTTTATAAAGGTACTGATTATACCTTATCCGTTCAGGATATTCCTTCGGGCTGCTATATTTTAAAAATTATTAATCAAAACAATGAAGTATATTATGAAAAAGTCATCATTCATCATTAAGCTATCGGTAGCATTATGTTTTATTTCGTTTTTGGGCGTTGCCCAAAATTGTATTATCGCCCCCCCAGCTTCGCCCAATGGGCAAAATGGCGGTGGCGGTACTCAAAGCCTCTCAACGGTTTACGAAAGTAAAAATGGCTGGTATCTGCCTACGGCAGGCGAAATACGCATTTTGTTTGTGTTTTTTGAGGTTAATTACACAGCGGGTACAGACCCAACTAACCCCAATAATATTCATTGGCTACCGCATCAACTGCCCGACTGGGCAACCGATATAGCCGATGTATATGCCCCCGGAGGAGCTTCTACCAAAGCACTTACTCGCTATTTTCAATTAGCTTCTTCGGGCAATTTCACGGTTTTGGGCGATTATTTGTTAGCACCTGACAACGGCGGTATTTTTTTGGTTAATAGTGCTACGGGGAGTGTTACCCCGCAACATGCTATTAACAGTATCAACGCCAAACTGGGAACAAGCATTGTTACTGCACACGGATTAAATGCTATAAGTCATTTCGATAAATGGACAGCAGGAAGTGCCTATCAAGGATTACCTAAAATAACACCCAGCACCGATTCACCCGCTAGATATGACCATGTGATGTTCATCTGCCGAAACAGTAAAGGTAATAATGGTGAAGGTTATATGAGTTCGTCCCTGCCCTTGAATATGCTCGGATTTCAAGCTAATACACACAGCTATTTTGGAGCGTACAATGATTTGCCTTTTAATATCATCAGACATGAATTTAGTCATGCGCTTTATGGCGACAATAATTTTCATTGCGGAGGTGGTGGTACAGGGAATTTAAATACGCCTCAAAATTACTGGATACCGCTGATAGGCGGTTGGAGCAATATGAGCCTGTACAACGGCTCGCTGAACAGTTGGAACGCCTGGGACAGGCTGCGTATGGACTGGCGGGCGGCAGGCGTGAGCAATGGCATTAATGCCCGAAATGCCGCAGGCAAAGTGAATGTAAACGGCGATTTAGATGCCACTAACCCTGCCCACGCAGGCACTTATACGCTGCGAGATTTTGTATTGTTTGGCGATGCCATTCGCATCAAGCTGCCCTTTACCAACCCTGCTACCGAATACCCCCAATGGCTATGGATAGAAAACCACCAGGGGCAAAGCGTGAACGGCATCGCCTTTGATAAATGGCAACATGAGGGCAATACTTGTATAGACCCCGTTGTGCCGGGCATATACGCCTATTTGCAGATAGATAAAGAAGTACGTTCGGCAGCAACGTCCGCTGAGGTGTATCACGGCTACGCCGATTACCTTCGTCCGCTCACAGCCGACGGCTTTTGCGACCGTGAGTTTGAAAGCAGTACGGTGTATAACAACTGTATTCAGTGGGGAAATACCAATGCCTTTACTAAGTTGCTCCCTAACCCGCTCACGGGCGGCTCAGACCAAGAATATTATGCCATAGACAAACTCGGCGATGGGCAAATTAATTATAACGATAATTATGCAAATAATTCGGAATTGTATAACGGCAATTATAATCATCATACTTACATGATTGGCAATTCTCGTCACGCCTTTACTCTTGGTGGCAACAACAAAATAGGCATGGGCACTAATCCCTCCTCGGCAAGCATGATGAATTTGGTCGGTTATGATTTCGCAGTAGCAGGCATGAAAAACTTACGCAAAATATACCTTAACGGGGTTTCGGTAGAGATACTCAGCTATGGGCTTAATAACACCATAAAGGTGCAGGTGCGGTTTGATGATGTGGATATAGCCGATGACGTGCGTTGGTGTGCTGATACCATTGTGCTCAATCCCATAGCAAGCCCTTCGGGTTATTCTATGAACATCAAAAACGGCAAAATCGTTACCTTAGACCAAGGCACTACCGCCACCCGTATGAACAACCCGCAAACCATTGGCGGTAAGCAGGTGTTTGCTTCGCCTACTCGGTTTACGGCGAGGGCTAACTCATACATTCATTTGGAAAACAATGCTCAATTAATAGCAGACCACACTAGTACGCTGGCATTAAGTGCAGGGTCAAAATTAGAATTGGAAAGCGGTGCAAAGCTCATTATCCGTAACAATAGCCAATTAGTTTTAGAAAACGGCAGCCAGTTAATTGTGAAAGGCACGGCGCAGGTGGTGGTAGAAACAGGCGGTAAATTGTTGTACAACGGTGGTACTATTAAGCTCAATGATAATACCTCTACCATAGAAATTAAAGACGGTTTTTTAGAGATAGGAGCTAATCAAGTGTTTACTTACACAGGCTCTACCTCTATGGTATATGGCTACATCAAATTTACCTCGCCGTCTTTTCCAAGCACCAATATTATAGCAGGTACAGGTTCTTCCATAAACATTACAGGTTTTACCAAAACCAAAACCATTTTTGAAGTAACGCAGGAAACGATGGCTTTGCCGATGAACCTTGCTTTGTTTAAAATTAAAAACGGTTCGGTGCTGTTGGGTGCAGGGGCAAGGGTGCTTTTTTCAGACGGTAATACGGTGGTGGATATTAATAACTGCCGTTTTGGTTCAAACACAGGCACAAAAACCACTCATCGGGGCTTGGTGCTGTATGGGCAGTCTAATGTAGCCATTACCAACTCTACCTTTGAAAACGGTACGTATGGCGTATATGGCTGGCTCACGTATGGCGGTGCACCGCACACGTTTAATTATTGTACGTTTCAAAACAACGACATTGGTTTGTTTAGCCACGATAAAGGCATTACGCTCAATAACTGCTCTTTTTACAAAAACAGTCAATACGGCTGGTATGCCGAAGCCATGTCGTTCAATTGTTTTGCCAACAACTGTTCGTTTGGCGAAAGCCTTCCCAACGCCAACGCTACGGCTCTTTATTTTCAGGGAGCGTATAATATTTCGCTGAAAGTAGATAACCCTGCCATAAGCTACAATACCAACGGTATTATTGTATCAGGTACTACGGCTTATGTGCGTTGCGGTTTTGTAAAGAACAACAGCGGCAACGGCTTTGAAGTAACCGCCTACGGCACGTTGGATATGGGCGATAACTGGGACAGCCAACCCTCCAAAGTAATAGCTACTAACAACGGCACAACCATAAAGAGTATTGGTGCTTTTAGTATAGACTTGGATAATGGGCGTAATGCTTTGTATCCGTCTGTACAAGGGCAACAAAAAGTTGTGAACGGAACAATAGCAGGAGGTTGTGCGCCGTTTATGATACCTGCTTTTAATAACCAATGGAAAACAGGCGGTGGCTCGCCCACCAACACCGATTATTTTTTGCAAACGTATGACCCTTACAATCCTTGTCCCTTGCAGTCTGTAATCATAAGCGATGCCACACCCATAACCGCCACAGCGTGCCCCGGTGGTGGTTTGCCAAGTTTGGTTTCGGGATTTGATACCTTCTCAGAAGATAACAGTAACGAGAGCAACGTTAATTTAGATGTTTTTAATGATGATTTGGCAAAAATGAATATGAGCCGTGCGGCTTCCGATTATACAGATGCTTTAAGCCGAATAAACCTCATACTTTCGGGTACTCTAAACGATGAACAACGTGTCATTGCCGAAAACTGGCAATGTATTATTCAGTCGGAAATTAATCAGGTTTCGGCAAGTACCGAAAATATTAATACACCAATAAGCACCGTTGAAAATTGTAGTGGAAGTGCTGCCAGAGTGTTTTATTCCAATCAAACTCATAATGAAACAAACGCTAACACTCAAAACAGCAAAATGCTTGATGAAACTAAACAATTACAGAATGATAAATTTAAAGTAAAAATACTACCAAACCCTAATAATGGTAATTTTGAGTTGAATGTGGAAAGCGATAAAGAAAGTTTATGCGAATTAACGGTGTTTGATATTACAGGAAAAATGATTTATGCAGAAAAATTTAGCATTTCATCGGGAAATAATGTAAAATTGTTTTCCGAAAATATTGATAAAGCGGTGTATATAGTAAATATTAAAAACGAGTTTGGCGATAATAAAAACATTAAGTTAATAATAGAATAAACATAAGATTTTGGAAGATAAATAAAGTTTTCAGTTAATAGTTTTTAGTTGTTTGATAAACACAACTAAAAACACAACTAATTTAAAAATGAGTAAGAAAGAAACTAAGCATACCGAGAATACAAATCACCTTGATGAAAGAATATTCTCAACCCTCAACTTAGGACCTACACATCCTGCCACACATGGTATTTTTCAAAACGTATTGAAAATGGACGGAGAGGTTATTCATGAGGCAACCTCAACCATTGGATATATCCATCGTGCTTTTGAAAAAATTGCCGAGCGTCGCCCCTATGCACAAATCACACCTTTAACCGATAGGTTAAACTACTGCTCAGCACCAATTAATAATTTAGGTTGGCACATGGCAGTTGAAAAATTGTTAGGAGCAAAAATGCCAAAGCGTGCCGAGTACCACCGTGTTATTATCATGGAATTATCACGCATCGCCGATCACATTATTTGTAACTCAGTAATTGGTGTTGACACTGGCGCCATGACGGGCTTCTTATACATTTTTCAATGGCGTGAAAAAATTTATGAAATATTTGAAGACATTTGTGGTGCACGCTTAACCACAAATATTGGTCGTATTGGAGGCTTTGACAGAGAATGGAAAAAAGAAACTTGGGATAAGATTCACGCTTTTATAAAAGAATTTCCAGCAGCTCTTCAAGAGTTTACGGAGTTACTAGAACGTAACCGTATTTTTATGGATAGAACCATTGGTTGCGGGCCTATTAGTGCCGAAAAAGCTTTGTCGTATGGATTTACAGGGCCAAACTTACGTGCTACGGGAATTGATTATGATGTGCGTGTGATGAATCCTTACTGTTCTTACGAAGACTTTACATTTACGGTTCCAGTGGGTACACAAGGTGATACGTTCGATCGTTTTATGGTGCGCCAACATGAAATGTGGCAAAGTTTAGAAATTATTAAACAGGCCATCAACAAAATGCCTGAGGGCGCTATGCACGCTGATTTGCCAGAATTCTTTTTACCACCTAAAGAACAAGTTTATAATAATATGGAAGCCTTAATCTATCACTTTAAAATTGTGATGGGCGAAACAGATATTCCAAAAGGCGAAATATATCATTGTATTGAGGCAGGAAACGGAGAGTTAGGTTTTTATTTAATAAGTGATGGAGGAAGAACGCCATATCGTTTACATTTCCGTCGTCCTTGTTTTATATACTATCAAGCCTATGCCGAAATGGTAAAAGGAATTATGTTATCAGATGCAATTATAACTATGAGTAGTATGAATGTAATTGCAGGAGAGTTAGATGCTTAGTTTAAGTTAACAAGATGAAAGTAAAAAATTAAAAGAAGATAATAATATAAGAGGGTAAACCTTTTTAAATTATAAATTATAAATTATTAATTAAATGGGAGCACAAGTTCACGGAGCACAAAAATTTGATCAAGCTAAACGAGCCGATATAAAGTTTAGTGAAGAAGCAATGAAAACGGTTGAGCTAATCATCAGTCGTTATCCGCAAGGTAAACAAAAATCAGCTTTATTGCCTGTACTACACGTAGCACAAGCAGAGTTTGGCGGCTGGTTAAGTCCAGAGGTAATGGATTATGTAGCTTCTGTATTAAATATTAAACCAATAGAGGTTTTTGAAGTAGCTTCTTTTTATACCATGTTTAATTTAAAACCAGTAGGTAAATGTGTGTTAGAAGTTTGCCAAACAAGTTCATGTTGGTTAAATGGAGCAGAAGACATAGTAAAATACATTGAGAAAAAATTAAACATTAAAGTTGGCGAAACCACTAAAGATGGCATGTTTACTTTAAAGGTAGCTGAGTGTTTAGGTTCTTGTGGTACCGCACCTATGTTACAATGTGGTGCAAGTTTTCATGAAAATTTAACCTATGAAAAAGTAGATGCTATTATTGATAACTACAAAGCTGAAGGCAGATTAAGAAGTTACACCGACTTAGATTATAAAAATACTTTATAAGATGTTATCTCTTTAGAGATTGTAAAAAGATTAAAAATGGGAAGAAAATTATTAATACATAACGATAAAGTACCTAACATTCACACGTTAGAAGTATATCGTGCACACGGAGGTTATGCTTCTGTTGAGAAAGCATTAAAAACAATGACTCCCGATCAAGTAACCGAGGAGGTAAAAAAATCTGGTTTACGTGGTCGTGGTGGAGCAGGTTTCCCTACAGGAATGAAGTGGAGCTTTTTAGCAAAACCAGAAGGTATTCCTCGTTATTTAGTTTGTAATGCAGATGAATCGGAGCCTGGAACGTTCAAAGACCGTTACTTGATGGAGAAAATTCCTCATGCTTTAATTGAAGGAATGATTACTTCTTCGTATGCATTAGGTGCTCGTCAATCATATATTTACATACGAGGAGAATATTTTTATGTGTCGCGTATTTTAGAACAAGCTATTCGTGAGGCTTATGCCGCAGGATGGTTGGGAAAAAATATTTTAGGAACCGATTACTCTTTAGATTTATCGGTTCAAGTAGGTGGTGGAGCTTATATTTGTGGCGAAGAAACTGCCTTATTAGAATCATTAGAAGGTAAGCGTGGAAACCCACGTATTAAACCGCCATTTCCTGCTGTAGCAGGTTTGTGGGGCTGCCCAACAGTAGTAAATAATGTTGAAACTATTGCCGCCGTTTGTCCAATAGTAAATATGGGTGGCGAAGAATATGCTAAAATTGGTATTGGAAAATCAACTGGAACAAAATTAATTTCGGCATCAGGTCATATTAATAAACCAGGTGTGTATGAAATTGAACTAGGCGTACCAGTTGAAGAATTTATTTTTTCAGATGAATATTGTGGAGGAATTAGAAACGGAAAGAAATTAAAAGCCGTAGTAGCGGGTGGTTCATCAGTGCCAATTTTACCAACGGAGTTAATTTTAAAAACCGCCAAGGGCGAACCACGTTTAATGACTTACGAAAGTTTATCGGATGGTGGGTTTCAAACTGGAACTATGCTTGGGTCGGGTGGTTTTATTGTTATGGATGAAGATACAAGCATTGTAAAAAATTTATTTACCTTTTCTCGTTTTTATCATCATGAAAGTTGTGGACAGTGTTCGCCTTGTCGTGAAGGAACAGGTTGGATAGAAAAAGTATTAAAGAAATTTTTAGATGGTACGGCTAAAGAAAGTGATGTGGAATTGTTGTGGGATATACAAAGTAAAATAGAAGGAAAAACTATTTGCCCATTAGGAGAAGCAGCAGCATGGCCTGTAGCAGCCGCCATTCGTCATTTTAAACATGAATTTTTAGAAATAGCACGCAATAAAAAATTTGTAGATATTTCTCATTACGACAGATTAAATAAAATTAGAGTTTAAGTAAACAATGTTAGCGCCAGTGATAACAAATAATATAAATCGTATCAAAGCCATTTGCAAAGAGCATAAGGTAAAGGAGTTATATGTATTTGGGTCGGCAGCTAGAAATGAAATGAATGATAAAAGTGATGTTGATTTTATTATAAAGTTTAATAATGATGTGCCAGTTGAAGATTATGTAGATTTATATTTTGATTTTGCAGAATCAATGGAAATGATTTTAAATACAAAAGTTGACGTTTTACTTGATAAACCAATAAGAAATAGAATTTTACAAAGAGAATTAGACGAAACTAAACAAATTGTATATGTCGCAGCATAAAGAGATAGAGAAATATTTACAAGATATTCTGATTTCAATAGAAGATGCGAAGACATTTACAAAAGATATTAAAAGATTTGCAGATTTTACTGCAGATAAAAAGACATACAGAGCAGTTGAGCGTTGTATTGAAATTATTGCCGAAGCAATAAGCAGAGTAAGGAAGATTGACGATAAAATTGAAATAGCGAATGCTCAAAGAATAGTAGGAATGCGTAACAGAGTTATTCATACTTACGACAATGTAAACGAAGAGTTGATTTGGGGTGTAGTTGTAAAACATCTTGATGAGTTAAAAAATGAAGTGGAAGAATTGATAAAAACATTTTGAAATAATTAAAAAATGAAAGTAACAATAGATGGAATAACAATTGATGTGCCTAAGGGTACTACAATTTTACAGGCAGCGCGAATGATTGGCCCAGAAGTGGCTCCGCCAACCATGTGCTACTATTCTTCATTAAAAACAAGTGGTGGCTATTGCCGTACTTGTATTGTAAAGGTTACGCAAGGTAGTGCAGCTAATCCTAATCCTATGCCAAAGCCAGTAGCTAGTTGCCGTACCGAGGTAATGGATGGAATGGTTGTAGAAAACGTAACTAATAATGATGTACTCGAAGCTCGTAAAGGTGTGGTAGAGTTTTTATTAATTAATCATCCGCTAGATTGTCCAGTGTGCGACCAAGCTGGTGAGTGTCATTTACAAGACTTAGGATATGAGCATGGATTAGCCACAACACGTTACGAGTTTCCAAGAAGAGAATTTGATAAAATAGATATTGGTAAATACATTAAATTACACATGACACGTTGTATCTTATGTTATCGTTGTGTAAAGGTTGCCGATCAATTAACGGATAAACGTGTACATGGCGTCATACATCGTGGTGATGCTGCTGAAATTTCAACCTATATTGAAAATGTAATTGAGAATGATTTCTCGGGTAACGTAATTGATGTGTGTCCTGTTGGCGCATTAACCGATAAAACATTCCGCTTTAAAACGCGTGTGTGGTTTACAAAGCCAGTTGAAGCTAGTCGTGAGTGTAAGAAATGTACAGGGCGTGTTCGCTTATGGTACAAAGGAGATGAAATATTAAGAGTAACAGGTCGCAAAGACCAATGGGGCGAAGTAGAAGATTTTATTTGTAATGAGTGCCGATTTGAAAAGAAAAAAACATCAGATTGGAAAATTGAAGGCCCTACGAATGTGAACAGACATTCAGTAATATCACAAAATCATTACAATAATCTTAATGAATTAAAACTTCAGGTTTTAAAACAACAAAAAGCTTTAGGATTTATTCAAATAGATAAAAGACCATAAAATTTATGATAGCATTATTAATATATAAAGGAATTATGTGTGTGGCAGTATTCGGCATCTCATTAGGTGTGGCTGCTTATTCTACATTATGGGAACGTAAATTTGCAGCGTTTCTTCAAGACCGAAAAGGACCTAATCGTGCAGGATGGGGTGGCATTTTACAACCGTTAGCCGATGGTGGTAAAATGTTTTTTAAAGAAGAAATTATTCCAAATGTTTCAAATCGTGCTTTATTCATTTTAGGTCCTAGTATGTTCATGGTTACAGCTTTAATGACGGGTGCTGTTATTCCTTGGGGCAAACCATTAATGATAAATGGTGTAACTTACGATTTACAAATTACGGATATTAACATTGGTGCTATTTATATTTTAGGTGTGGCTTCGGTAGGTGTTTACGGCATTATGATAGGTGGTTGGGCATCTAATAATAAATATAGTTTACTAGGAGCTGTTCGTGCTTCGTCGCAAATGATTAGTTACGAAATAGCAATGGGTATTTCACTTATTGCTTTAATTATTTCGGCAGGCGGTTCTTTAAGTGTAAAAGATATTCTCGAGTCTCAAGACCAAGGTGTTGCTAATATTGTGTGGCAACCTTTAGGTTTTATCATATTTTTTGTGTGTGCACTTGCCGAAACAAATCGCGCACCATTTGATATGGCCGAGTGTGAAACTGAATTAGTAGGTGGGTTTCATACCGAGTACTCTGCTATGAAATTAGGTTTATTTTTATTTGCTGAGTACATTAATATGTTTATCTCATCAGCAATTATGGCGGGTTTTTATTTTGGTGGCTATAATTTTCCTTTTGCAAATGAGTTGTACTCTGCATTAGGATTAGAACAAGGTTCTTGGTTAATTTCATTAATTGGTTTTGGAGCCTACTTCACTAAAATTGTTTTATTCATTTGTTTATTTATGTGGGTGCGTTGGACGTTACCACGCTTCCGCTACGATCAATTAATGAATTTAGGTTGGAAAGGCTTGTTGCCTCTATCATTATTAAACTTAGCAATAACTATAGTTATAGAGTATTTTAGAGGAAACATTCAGTTTTAATTTATTACAAATGACCATTGCTAAAAACTAAAAATATTTAAGATATGCAATTAACAAATAGAAAAGTAGTCGTATCGCATAAAGAGTTAAGCTTTGCTGAAAGAATGTATTTACCAGCAGTAGCAAAAGGGATGGCGATTACACTAAGTCATTTATTTAAAAAATCTCCAACAATAGATTATCCTAAAAAAACAAGACCTATGTCGGCTACGTATCGTGGTCGCCACGTGTTAAAGCGTGACGAAAACGGAGCAGAACGTTGTGTGGCTTGCGGGATGTGTGCAGTAGCCTGCCCAGCCGAAGCAATTACTATTGTAGCAGCTGAGCGTAAAAAAGGCGAAGAGCATTTATATCGCGAAGAAAAATATGCCTCATCATTTGAGATAAATATGTTGCGTTGTATTTTTTGTGGATTATGTGAAGACGCTTGCCCTAAAGAAGCTATCTTCTTAACCGATCGTTTAGTAGATGCAGAATTTGAACGCGAAGATTTTATTTATGGTAAAGAAAAATTAGTTGAGAAAATAGATAAACGCATTGATATCACTAAACGTCAAACTCAGGCGGTGTTAGATTTTAAAAAGATACCAGGCTTAAGACATAACACCTTATTTGACCCTAAGAAACAAGTAAAACATTAATATTAATAGAATAGATTAAATATGCTAGGACTTACAATTACTCAATGGCTTTTTGGAATACTATCGCTGATGGCAATTATGTTTGCACTGATGGTAGTGTTTACGCGCAATCCTGTTAACTCTGTATTATATTTAGTATTAACTTTCTTTTGTATTGCCGGACATTATTTACTACTTAATGCACAATTTTTAGCGGTGGTACATATCGTTGTGTATGCTGGTGCTATTATGGTGTTATTCTTATTTATTATCATGTTAATGAATTTGAATCCGGATACAGAACCGCGCAAACACATTATGACACGATTAATTGCAGGAGTTATTGGAGGTGTATTATTATTCGTTTTTGTAGGTGCTTTAAAAGGTGCCGAGCAATTACAATTAACTCAGTCGGGAGCTTCGCAAATAGGCTTAATTAAAAACTTAGGTCATGTGTTATTTACAGAGTATTTATTCCCATTCGAAATAACCTCGGTGTTATTATTGGCAGCCTTAGTAGGTGCTATTATGATAGGTAAAAAAGATACCAATATTAATGTTTCAAGAAATTCATAAACTTTAAAAAATCATTATATGTTAAACGGAATTCCAATTAATTATTACATCATGTTAAGTGCCATCTTATTTATTATAGGAGTGGTTGGTGTTATGGCACGTAGAAATGCTATTATTATTTTTATGTGCATAGAGTTGATGTTAAACGCGGTAAACTTATTGCTTGTATCTTTCTCAACTTTACATAACGATGCTAGCGGACAAGTATTTGTTTTCTTTATTATGGCGGTTGCTGCTGCCGAGGTAGCTGTTGGTTTGGCTATTTTATCAATGGTATATCGTCATTTAAAAACAGTAGATATAGATTTATTAAACAGATTAAAAAATTAAATTAATTACTCAACTATAAATAAGTTAAGTAAAAAAACTGCAAATAAAAACAGAATATGATTCAATTAGTCGCACTTGTACCGTTATTTCCATTGATAGGATTTTTGATTAACGGTTTTTTTGGTAAAAAAATTAGTAAATCTCTGGCAGGGCTTATTGCTACGTTAGCCGTAGCGGCTTCGTTTGTGGTATCTTTGCTCATATTTTTTGAGTTAGAACATGCTGAGGTTAAATCTCATGTTGTTACTATTTTTTCTTGGTTTAATTCCGATACTTTAAAAATTCCATTTGAATTTGTAGTTGATCCATTATCGTCTTGGTTTTTATTAATTATTACAGGTATTGGCTCTCTTATTCATTTATATTCTACTGGATACATGCACGATGATGAAGGGTTTGCTCGCTTCTTTACTTACTTAAATCTTTTCGTGTTCTTTATGTTATTATTAGTATTAGGTAATAATTACTTAATTATGTTTGTAGGTTGGGAAGGCGTAGGATTATGTTCGTATTTATTAATTGGTTTTTGGTTTAAAAACACCGAATATAATAATGCTGCTAAAAAAGCATTTATTATGAATCGTATTGGTGATTTAGGTTTTCTGTTAGGCATTATTTTAATTTTCATCACATTTGGTAGTATTAGTTATAACCAGGTATTCCCAATAGCATCAGGCGCTAATGGAACAACTGTTACGGCTATTGCACTGTTGTTGTTTATTGGGGCTATGGGTAAATCAGCTCAATTGCCTTTATATACTTGGTTACCTGATGCTATGGCAGGACCAACACCTGTTTCGGCATTAATTCACGCTGCTACTATGGTAACGGCAGGTATTTATATGATTGTGCGTTCTAATATTTTTTACTCTATGTCCGAAATTGCCTCGGAGTTTGTTGCAGTTATTGGTGTTATTACAGCCTTGTTTGCCGCAGTTATCGGCTTATTTCAAAATGATATTAAAAAGGTGTTGGCTTATTCAACGGTTTCTCAATTAGGTTTAATGTTTTTAGGATTAGGTGTCGGCGCTTATAGTTCTTCGGTATTTCATGTAACCACACATGCTTTCTTTAAGGCTTTATTATTCTTAGGAGCAGGTTCTGTTATTCATGCTATGGGTGGCGAACAAGACATGCGTAAAATGGGTGGCATATCAAAACACTTAAAAATTACCTACGCCACTATGGCTATTGCAACTTTAGCTATAAGTGGTTTTCCTGGTTTATCGGGATTCTTCTCTAAAGATGAAATTTTAGCGCACACGTATGAGCATAGCCCTGTGTTGTGGTTTGTGGGGCAGGTAGCCTCTATGCTAACAGCATTTTATATGTTCCGTTTATTGTTCCTTACTTTCTTTGGTAGTTTTAGAGGCACTCACGAACAAGAACATCATTTACACGAATCACCAAGTTCAATGACTATTCCATTGATAGTATTAGCGGTGTTATCTTTAGTAGGTGGTGTTTTAGGTTTACCAGAATTTTGGGGTATGACTAATTGGATGCACCATCACTTAGATGTTTTAATTTTACATAAAAACCCAAGCACGATGCCACATGATACAGAGTGGATGTTGATGGGAATAGCAGTAGCCTCGGCTTTAGCAACCATTTATGTAGCTTATGTTATCTATCGTCAAAAACATATTGTTCCTTTACCTGAAGGTGAGAAAATGCCTACATTACAACGCATCATTTATCATAAATTTTATGTTGATGAAATTTACGATGCCTTAGTACGCAAACCGTTAGATGCAATGTCGGCTGCTTTTAAATTTATTGATACTAAATTTATTGATGCTGTAGTGAATGGAGTAGGCGATGCGGTGAATGGTGGTAGCGGATTGGTTCGTAAATTACAAACTGGTCATATTGGGTTCTACATTTTTGCCATGGTAATTGGTATTATATCAATTTTATTTTTTGTGTTTAATTAAAATTTGAAAATTAAAAATATATGTTAGTTGGATTATTAATTTTTGTACCACTTATAGCAAGTTTATTGGTACTGTTTACTAAAGGAAAAGCATCGCGAACTGCTGCTTTAGGGTTGTCTATAATTGAGCTTGTAATTGCAGCTGTTGTGTTTTTTCAATTCAAGCACAATCCAGATAATGCAGCCCTTACTTTAAATTACTCATGGATTGAATCAATGGGCATTCATTTTTCGGTAAGTATTAATGCTTTATCATTGTTAATGGTGTTGTTAACGGCATTTTTAACACCATTAATTATTTTATCATCATTTAATACAGAGTATGAAAATCCACATTCATTTTATAGTCTTATTTTATTTATGCAAATGGCATTAGTGGGTGTGTTTACTACTAATGACGGATTTTTATTTTACATATTCTGGGAGTTAGCGTTAATTCCTATTTATTTTATTTGTTTGTTGTGGGGTGGCGAAAACAGAGGCAGAATAACCTTCAAGTTTTTTGTTTATACCTTATTTGGTTCATTATTTATGTTAATAGGATTAGTTTATTTATATAATCATACAGGCATTGATACAGGCATTAAATCGTGGGCGGTGAATGATTTATATGTTGCTGGAAAATCGTTATCACTTAATCAGCAGTCTTTTGTGTTTTGGGCTATTTTCTTAGCCTTTGCGGTTAAGATGCCTGTTTTTCCATTACACACATGGCAGCCAGATACTTATGTTAATGCGCCTACACAAGGCACCATGTTGCTTTCGGGTATTATGCTTAAAATGGGAACATTTGGTGCTATAAAATGGTTATTGCCTATTACACCACTTGCACTTGAAAGATGGGGTTATTTAGTAATTGCCTTATCTATTATTGGTATTATATACGCATCATGTATAGCAATTGTTCAAAAAGATTATAAACGATTAATTGCTTATTCTTCTATTGCACACGTTGGTTTAATTTCGGCTGGTATTTTTACAGCCAATCAGCAAGGTATTCAGGGTAGCTTGGTGCAAATGTTAGCGCATGGTGTTAATGTGGTAGGATTGTTTTTAATAGCAGATATTTTAATGCGTCACACTGGAACTCGTGAGTTAAATAAATTAGGTGGCATCAGAAATATGAATGGCAATTTTGCGGTGCTATTTCTTATTATTATGATGGGAGCAGTTGCTCTTCCTTTAACTAATGGTTTTATTGGTGAGTTTTTATTAATAAATTCAGTTTTTCAATACCATGCTATTGCAGGAGCCTTTGCGGGGTTAACCATTATTTTAGGAGCAGTGTATATGTTGCGTAGTTACCAAGCCATTATGTTGGGCGAGCGCCATGATTCGGCAGTAGCTTTTGGATCACTTGCTTCATCAGATAAATGGGCGTTGTATATTATTTGTGCTACGGTTATTGTTTTAGGTGTTTATCCAAAACCAATTAGCGATTTAGCTGAAGAAGGTGCTAAATACATCATGATGAATTTAAAGTAATAGGTAATTAATTATAAAACGTAGAAGAATAAAATTTTCAAATAGTTAAAGTAATATGAAAGGTCTTTTTATTATAGGTGCACTCGGAATTTTAGCCATGTTAGCTGAAATTTTTAAATTTAAAAAAGTATTATATCCTTTGGTATTAGTAGGTATTTTAGGTGCTTATGCCGCTAATTTTACAGAGTGGAACAATACCTTAAATATTCCTGCTTTTTCAAATATGATTATGTTTGATAATGTAGCATTGGTATTTAGTGGTGTGATATTAATTACGGCATTCTTTTGGTTCATATTAGCTAACGATTATTTTGAACACGATCATATTACAGATCATTTTGCATTAGTTTTATTTTCTTTAGTGGGCGCATTAATGCTTACATCATTTAGTAATATGACAACTTTATTTTTAGGTGTTGAGATTTTATCAATTCCTATGTATGTGTTAGCAGCAAGTCAAAAAAGACTAGTGGTATCAAACGAGGCTGGTTTTAAATATTTAATTATGGGTTCGTTTGCTAGTGGGTTTTTATTATTCGGAATTGCTTTAATATATGGTGCTACTGGTAGTTTTGATTTAATGGAGATTCGTTCATACATCTCTCAATCTAATGGTAATATGCCAGCATTTTTTTACGCAGGTGTAGTTATAATATTGGCGGCTATGAGTTTCAAAGTTAGTGCAGCTCCTTTCCACTTTTGGGCACCTGATGTGTACGAGGGTTCGCCAACAGTCATTACAACATTAATGATTACAATCGTAAAAACAGCAGCTTTTGCGGCCTTTATGCACTTATTCTTAGTAGTGTTTGGTAAAGTAAATGATGTGTGGGGAATGGTTTTAGCGTGTATTATTGCACTTTCATTGGTTATTTCTAATGTTACCGCGGCTACACAAACTAATGTAAAACGTTTGTTAGCGTATTCAAGTATTAGTCATGCCGCTTTTATGTTAATGGCTATTTTAGCTAACAGTCGTCCTTGGGGAAGTATTAACTCTGTGTTATATTACACCTTAGCCTATTCTATCAGTTCAATCACTGCTTTTACAGTGCTTTATAATGTGGCCAAAAATAAAAATAGCGAAGAAATTAGTGCATTTAATGGCTTAGGTAAAAAACATCCATTAATGGCATTGTGTATGGTAATTGCCTTATTTTCATTAGCAGGTATTCCTGTAACGGCTGGCTTCTTTGCTAAGTATTATGTGTTTTCTGTTTTAGTGGGCACAGCTTTTAAATGGTTAATGGTTATAGCCATTTTAGCTTCTTTGGTTGGGGTGTACTATTATTTTAAAATCATTATTGCTATGTATTTTAAACATGACGAATCTCATGAACCTATTAAGATAGAATTTTCGCATGTGTTGTTGATGATTATTACAACATTAGTTACACTGGCGATAGGCATTGTTCCAGGCTATATTGTTGAGATTTTTGGTTAATCTCAAAGATATTAACATTGATTAATATCATAATTCGTCTGTTTTGAATCTTAATTTATCGGATTTTTTACTATATTTGTCAAAAAACAGACAGTATGGCGATTCATGAAAATGGTTCAATCTTAATCCCGATTGATTTTTCCAAACAATCATTAATAGCAATAGAGCAATCTTATAATCTGGCTAAATTTACCAAATCTAAAATTATATTAATGTATGCTTCGCCTAGCGGAGGAACTGAACATGCCACTGAAATAAAGGCATTAGCCGAAAAAACACAACAACAATCTGGACAACAAACCGAATATATCTTATTAAAAGGTAATATTTTTGATTTAATAGACGATAAGGCAGAGGAGTTAAAATCATCTTTAATTGTTATTGGTTTAGATACGCAAACCCGTTTTAGAAGTTTTATAGGTGTAACTAATGTTGGTAAATTTTTAAAGAATGCGCCATGTCCTGTAATTACCATTAGAGGAATTGATAATAGAAATAGTTGTAAAAATATTTTAATGCCTATTGATTTAAGTGCCGAGAGTAGAGAAAAGGTAGGAACGGCAGTTCAGGTGGCAAAGTATTATGGCGCAACTATTCGAATTATCTCAATTTTTAGTCCAAGCGATGAGAAATTTGAAAACGAGATTTTACCTTATATCAATCAAATTAAAAAATTTATAAAAGATAGAGGCGTAGAGTGTACCAATAAATTAATACCATCTAAGAATGCAGTAGAAGCGATAATTACGTATGCTAATAATAACGAATGTGATATGATTATTCAAATGAATAAATCTTCATTAAGCTTAGGGGAGTTATTTGTTGGTGCGGCAGCACAAAACATTGCCGAATCGAGTAATATACCAGTACTTTCTATTAAGCCAATGAAACGTGAAAGCTTAAGTACGGGCATTCACTAAGCAACTTTCTTTTTAAATCGTAGTATCTGACTTAACAGAAAGAGTAGAATGGCAATTATAGAACTGATATAAGAAATTATATCACCAAATTTTACAAAAAATGTGTGATTATTTTGTATGCCTACCTTTTTAGAAATGATTGCTTTTTCCCAATAGGGTGTGGCTTGTTCAATTTCTCCTAGAGGCGTAATAAAACAAGATATTCCAGTGTTAGCACATCTTACAATTTCATTTCGAGTTTCAATAGCTCTAAGTTTAGCGTAAGCCAAATGCTGACGATGACCTGGTGTGTTTTCCCACCAACCATCATTAGTAATAATAAAAATGATATTTGCTCCGCGTCTAATGTAATCAGCAACATAATCAGAATAAACACTCTCATAGCAAATAACAGGCGCAATTCCAACTTGTTTGTTATGACTAAAAAACACACTTCGTTCATCCTGTGTACCCAAACTGCCCATGGTTCCACCCATATCAATAGCAAGGCTTTCAAGAGGTTTAAATAGAGCAGGAAATGGCATTCTTTCTACACCTGGCACCAATTTCGATTTATGATAATAATTGTATGGAGTATTTAAAGATAATTGTAGTCCTGTGTTATAGTAATCAAAATAGGTATCAGAATTACCATTTCTTCGTGCAGTAGAACTTAAAGGTTCTCCTGGCTTAAATACTTTAAATGTACTGGCACCTGTTACTATCGTTAAATTAGGATAAAATTTCAAAATGCTATCTCTTAAAAAAGGAATCGAAAATGTTTCGTTTTCATAACCTTCAGTATAATCTTCAGTCAAAAATGTTTCTGGTAAAACTAAAAAATCAGTTGTGCTATCAAGCTTATCTTTTATTTGAAGTAGTAAGTTATGGAGTTGGATTTCTGGAGAATAATAAAATTTCTCATTATAGGGATCGACATTAGGTTGAACAATAAGCGTATTAAACATTGAAGTATTATTTTTTTCTTTTTCTCTTACATATAGTAAACTATAAGAGATAACAATTGGAGTAATAATAGTAGTTAATGGTAATAGAAATTCTTTTGATGAAAATGTTGAGGTTTTTAATACCTGAAACAAAAGAATATTGATGATTAGTATCCAGAGGCTTCCTCCAGATGTGCCTGTAAACTCATACCATTGCACCCAATGATGTTCAAATGCAAAAACATTACCAAGTGTAAGCCATGTCCAAGTTAAATCCCAGAGTGTGTGCCCGTATTCAAAACCTAACCATATTGGAATTAGTAACCAAATTCCCCAAGGCTTATTAAGTCGTTGTTTTAGACGATGCCAAATCATAAAAACAACACACATTAAAATAGCATTACAAACAATCGCTAATGCAGCACCACCAAAAGATGCAAAGTAAATCCACCAAGTAACTAAAAGATTCCACAAGAAAAAAGTAAAATAACTTAATCCGATGAGTTTAAGTTTATTCTCAGATATTCTATCTTCAATAATAAGTAATGGAATCCACGCAATAAAAATGAGGAATGTAAAAGGAGAAAACCAACTTACGCTTAATAGTACAGCACTGAGTATAGCTAAGATAAAATTTGGAAGGCGATTAAACATTGCATAAAGATAGGAGAAATTTCTGCTTAAAGTTTAAAACCAATAACACATACATCATCTACTTGCTCTAGCTTGCCTTTCCAGTTATCAAATGATTGTTCGATGATTGTCCTTTGGGTGCCAATAGATTCTGTATATGAACTTAATAAGATTTGTTCTAATTGTTTGTATTTATATTTTTTCCCATCTGGTCCTCCAAATTGATCTGCAAAACCATCAGTAAAGAGGTAAAAACAAGTGCCAAATTCATATTTTACTCTGTGTGTTGTAAACGGTTTAGGATAATCAACTTTTCCAATTGCTTGCTTATCTGGTTTTATTTTTATTAACTCATTGTTATAAATATACCATAATGGATTATTGGCGCCACTCCAATTAATTTCGGTATGTATTTCTCCTGTTTCTGGATAAATAGTTTTTTTAATATGAATAAGTGAGATATCCATACCGTCTTTTACATCGGCATCACTCTTCTCAAAAGTTTCTATTACAAGCTCTCTTGTTTTGTTTAAAATTTCTCCTGGCATTTGCAATTCAAATTCCTTTACCGAACGAAATAAAGCATTAGAACACACAATTGATACAAGAGCGCCTGGTACACCATGTCCTGTACTATCCGCAGCTGCTATATAGTAATGTGTTGTATTATCCAGAACAAATGAATAAGACCAATAAAAATCGCCTGCTACAATATCTTTAGGTTTGTAGAGTATAAAATTTTGAGGTAAGTGTTTATCAATAAATTTTTTGGGAGGTAATATAGCTTCTTGTAAACGCTTAGCGTATGTAATAGAATCAAGAATTTCTTTTTGTTTTTCTTCAAGGGTTAATTTTTGTTCATTAATTTGTTGTGTTCTTACTCTTACTTTTTCTTCTAATTCTTGATTGGTGATGTTCTGTAGTTTCTGAATTTCTTCTAGGTTTTCAATAATTTTTTGCTGAGCTAGTTCACTCGCTGCTTTAAAACGGTTGTATTTATCAGCTAAACCCAGAGATAATAAAATCATTTCAATACCTGATCCAAAATGCATAATATATTCAGTAAATGAATTTGAGGGTAACATACCTAAATCTTTTAAAACATAAATAATTACACTTGTAAGAACAAAGGTGTAAGCAATCGAATAAAATTTTGCCGATTTATTTCCTCTTATCCAGGATGTTACACCTACTATAATACCGATGAGAGATACTAATGCGGCAAAAATTGAGCAAACAATATCATGGAATATAATATCTGGGTAAATGAACAATAGAATAATAAAAACATATACTGGAATATTAGAAATTAATATTAATTTGTAACCAAACGACCAAGTGCGTTTTAACTCTAAAAATGAAATTGCAAACCAAGTTCCGAAAATTGTGGAAGCATAAATCCAAAAGTATAAAGCAAGATTATTAAGCTGAGGAAAATTAGGAAACATGTATTTAAACATGTAACCATCAAAATTAAACAAACTCATTCCGTAACAAAACAGAAATGTGATGTAGAATAAGTAAGACTTATCTTTTAACCGTGTATATAAAAACAAATTAAATAAAAAGATAAAAAGCAAAGCGCCATAATACAAACCTGTTCCCCACGACAATTCAGTAAATGTTTTGATTAATGCCGACTCGCTGTATAGTTTAACAGGCGCTAATAAACTAATTTCGCATTTTATTTTTAAATACACATCTACTACTTTATTAGCGTTAGGTGGTAGCTTAACTAAAAAATCAGGCAAATTGTAGTTTCGAGTTTTAAAAGTATAATGATCACCAAAAACATGTTTTTCAATCACATGATTGTCCTGTACAAAAAACACTTCAATGGAATCAATTAATGGATTTTCAAAATGCAGGTAGTAATTTTCTTCTGTGTTTTCATTATAATAAGAAAACGCAAACCAATGAGGCAACTTAGTGTAAGTGAGATTTACAGCAGACACAGTAAACTTCTCAAAATTTAAAAGCTGAATGTCTTTTATCGTTTTAGTTTCGGTAGAATCACAATGATGAGATAATTTTATTTCTTGTATTGGTTTTTGTCTTTGTAGCAAATAAATGTTATGTGCATACGAACCAATGGAGTGTCCCGCGACAAAAAGTATGAGCCAATATTTAATAGTACCAAGCATTTTCGCCCTTAATATACAACAATTTAAGGATACAGATATTGAGAATTGCCATTTATCATCTTTTTATGAAGTAGGGGGGATTTTTTGAACTTAGATAATATTTTTTAATAAAAGTGATTTTTAAATAAACACCCCCCTGTTTTTTCACCAATTATTCAAAAAAAGTGAACTTTTTTTATTGTATCCCCCTATTTTTTATATACATTTGTCAAAAAAATTACTTTTTTAAATTTTAAAATATAAAAAAACATGAACACAAGACGAATTTTAGCAATGCAAGACGTTGTAAAACGCACACCAGTTGAGTTTTTAAAACCAAAAAACCAACAAGTATCACAATACTATGGTTCAAAAGTGTTTGGTATTGATGCTATGCGTGAATTTTTATCCGAAGAAGCCTTTAATAGTATTCAGCAATCTATGAACCAAGGCGTTACTGTAGATAGAAAAATTGCCGATCAAGTAGCGGCTTGTATGAAAGCCTGGGCGCAGAGTCATGGTGTTACTCATTTTACACATTGGTTTCAACCGCTATCTGGAGCCACTGCAGAGAAACACGATGGATTTTTTGAACCAATAGAAGGCGGAAGAGCCATTGAGCGATTTAGTGGAAATGCCTTAGTGCAACAAGAGCCAGATGCTTCTTCTTTTCCAAATGGAGGTATTAGAAATACCTTTGAGGCAAGAGGATACACTGCTTGGGATCCTACTTCTCCAGCTTTTATCTGGGGTGAAACTTTATGTATTCCTACTATTTTCATCTCTTATACTGGTGAGTCGCTTGATTTTAAAACGCCACTATTAAGATCGTTAAGTGCTTTAGATAAAGCTGCTACCGATGTTTGCCAAAGTTATTTTGATAAAAATGTTACAAAAGTTATAGCTACACTTGGTTGGGAGCAAGAATACTTCTTAATTGATACTGCTTTACATAATATTCGTTACGATTTACAACAAACAGGTCGCACCCTATTTGGTCATATTCCTGCCAAAGGCCAACAATTAGAAGATCATTATTGGGGATCGATTCCAGAGCGTGTGGCGGCATTCATGAAAGATTTTGAATACGAGTCACATTTATTAGGGATTCCTGTACGTACTCGTCATAACGAGGTGGCTCCTGCCCAGTTTGAATGTGCACCAATGTTTGAAGAGATGAATTTAGCGGTTGATCATAATTTATTACTCATGGATGTAATGGAAAAAGTTGCAATACGCCATAATTTTAGAGTGCTGTTTCATGAAAAACCTTACGCACGTGTAAATGGTAGCGGAAAACATAATAACTGGAGTTTAGCAACTAATACAGGAAAAAATTTATTATCACCTGGTAAAACACCTAAAACAAATCTTCAATTTTTAGCTTTCTTTATTAATACAGTAAAGGCTGTGTACGAACATGGCGATTTATTAAGAGCATCTATTGCCTCTGCAAATAACGACCATCGTTTAGGAGCAAATGAAGCTCCTCCAGCTATAATGTCGGTATTCTTAGGAGAACAACTATCTAAGGTGTTGGATGATTTAGAAAAGTCAGTACACAGTGGCAAGATGAGTCCAGAGGAGAAAACAGCACTTAAATTAAACATTGGAAAAATTCCTGATATTTTATTAGATAACACGGATAGAAATAGAACTTCTCCTTTTGCCTTTACTGGAAATAAATTTGAGTTTAGGGCAGTTGGTTCATCGGCAAATTGTGGTTGGCCAATGACGGTTTTAAATTCTATTATGGCCGAGCAATTAGTAGCTTTTAAAAAAGATGTGGATGCCTTAATTGAGAAGAATATTGATAAAGACGAGGCTATTTTCCAAATTTTGAAGAAATACATAATTGAAAGTAAAAAAATTCGTTTTGAAGGTAATGGTTATGGCG
>JADLER010000089.1 GCA_020846025.1 Bacteroidia bacterium
GAAAATATACATGGTCTTAAAAATCGTTTAGATGAAGTAAACGCTTGCAATAAGGAACAACTAAAAGATTATTATAAATCAGTATTAAATAATGGTGAAATGTCATTAAAAGGTGGTGGCGGTTTAGGAATGATAGACATTGCACGTAAAACTGGTGAAAAATTAGGCTATAATTTTTTGGAAATTGATAATAAAGTTTCGTTCTTTACCCTATTAATAAAAGTAACACAACCACAATTAATATAAAATACAAAACACTATGGAAAAATACGCTATCGAAGGCACACCAAAAACACCAACTATTTCATTTGATATTCAAAATGGTGTATTAGAAATTAAAGGACGTTCTATTCCTGAAAATTCAATTGAGTTTTACAAACCTTTAGTAGATGCTTTAGATAAGTATTCTACAGCTACTAAACCTACAACAACTGTAAATATTCAATTAGAATACTTTAATACAAGTTCGTCAAAATGTATTTTAGACGTATTTAAGAAATTAGAAGGCATTCATAAATCAGGTAGCGCAGTTACAATTAACTGGCATTATGAAGAAGATGATGAAGATATGTTAGAGGCTGGTGAAGATTATCAAGCCATCATCAATATTCCATTTAAAATGGTTCAAGTAGCTGAATAATTCATACTTCATTCTTTAACAACAATATAAATATACCCCGAATTTTCGGGGTTTTTTTATGGCAATTTGGCAATAAATCATTAAATTTGTTCCCCTAAAAACTTTAAAATTTCGTATGTCAAAAATTACCGATTTACTAGGAGCACAAGCTGATAATTTATTAAATCATACTTGTAAAACTATTTCTAAAGAACATATTGTAAACCCAAACCCTCATTTTATTGACCAAACCTTTGTTTATAGTAACCGAAATCCTCAAGTACTAAGAAGTTTGCAACAATTATATGGAACAGGGCGTTTAGCTAACACTGGGTATATGAGTATTTTACCTGTGGATCAAGGTATTGAACACAGTGCGGGCGCCTCATTTGCACCAAACCCTATTTATTTTGATAGTGAAAACATTGTGAAATTAGCAATTGAAGGTGGTTGTAATGCCGTAGCTTCTACTTACGGTGTATTAGGTTCGGTTGCTCGTAAATACGCACATAAAATTCCTTTTGTAGTTAAAATCAATCATAACGAATTTATATCTTATCCTAACCGTTTTGACCAAATTATGTTTGGCACAGTTGAAGATGCCTATAATATGGGTGCTGTGGCAGTTGGAGCTACTATCTATTTTGGTTCAGCCGAATCCCACAAACAAATTATAGATGTTGCTAAAGCATTTGAACGTGCTCACGAATTAGGCATGGCTACCATTTTATGGTGTTACACTCGTAATAGCGCCTTTAAAAAAGATGGCGTAGATTATCATACAGCAGCCGATTTATCATCTCAAGCCAACCATTTAGGGGTAACTATTCAAGCTGATATAATTAAACAAAAACTATCAGATAAAAATGGCGGTTACAATGCTCTTAATTATGGTAAAACGCATCCTAAAGTTTATTCTGAATTAACTACTGATCATCCAATTGATTTATGTCGTTACCAAGTAGCTAATTGTTATATGGGTAAAATTGGGCTAATTAATAGTGGTGGCGAAAGTAAAGGGGCTTCTGATTTATCTGAAGCTGTTACTACCGCCGTAATAAATAAACGTGCTGGTGGTCAAGGATTAATTTCTGGAAGAAAAGCTTTCCAAAAACCAATGAAAGAAGGTGTTGAACTTTTAAATACCATTCAAGATGTGTATTTAGATAAATCAATTACACTTGCTTAATATATAATTTGTTATTTATAAATGTTATTCTATTTCATTTAAAATAGAAATAAAAAAAATAAACACATGAGTTGGTTTCAACGATTAAAAGACGGTATCACTACCTCTACAACAGATAAAAGAGAAACACCAGAAGGTTTATGGTACAAATGTCCGTCTTGTAAAAAAATACACACTGCACAAGATCACAAAAGTCATCAATATGTTTGCTCTCATTGTGGTTATCATCAAAGAATAGATAGTGCTGAATATTTTGAAATTATATTTGATGATAATCAATTTACCGAATTACACGAAAATTTGGTAAGTGGCGACCCACTTGAATTTACAGACACCAAAAAATATACCGACCGTTTAACTGACACAATTAAAAAATCGGGATTAAAAGATGCCTTAAGAAGTGCTTATGGTAAAGTAAATGGCGAAGATTTAGTAGTGTGTTGTATGGATTTTGGATTTATTGGTGGATCGATGGGAAGTGTAGTAGGAGAAAAAATTGCTCGTTCAATTGATTTTTGTTTAAAAACAAAAACACCTCTTTTAATTATATCTAAATCAGGTGGTGCTCGTATGATGGAAGCGGCCTTTTCATTAATGCAAATGGCCAAAACATCGGCTAAATTGTCATTGATGGATAAAGCGGGCATTCCATATATTTCATTATGTACCGATCCAACAACGGGAGGTGTAACAGCTAGTTACGCAATGTTGGGTGACTTAAACATTTCTGAACCAGGTGCACTAATTGGTTTTGCTGGACCTCGTGTAGTTAAAGAAACCATTGGAAAAGATTTACCAAAAGGATTTCAAACAGCCGAATTTGTTTTAGAACATGGCTTCTTAGATAAAATAGTAAAACGTACCGAGTTAAAAAACTTTTTAGGTACTTTACTAAAGATGTTTAAGAGCTAAGGTGTGAGAACATTAGCACGTTACTCCTACTCTATTATTTCTACTTCAGCTAAAGGACTAAATAAATAAACGGTTCCAGAGCTTAATTCTGTACAACGGTAACGTTTACGTAATTTTTCACCTTTAATAAAAACACGTGAACCATTAAATAAAAAATGAGAACGATAAGGTAATTTTTCTAATAAAACTAAATGCTCATTGCTATTTTGAGTATCATATAATTTTAAAGTACGCATTAATGTGGCGTCGCTACAACTTGCTGCTGCTGGATTTAATAAATATTTTCTAAGAGCATAAAGAACATCTAAGGGTAAATTTTCGGTAGTTAAAAATGGCAACATTAATTCTCTAAAAGATTGTTTCCATTCTTCGCCATGTGGTGCAACCGTATTTTTATACTTATTGTAAGTTATCAAATGGGCTATCTCATGAATAAGCGTTACAAAAAAAGCATACTGATTTAAGTTATGATTAATTGTAATGGTATGATTTACATTCTTTCCATACATAGGCGGTGCGTAGTCGCCCAACTTGGTACTACGCTCTTTGGTGATTTTTAATTTAAAATCAAGTTGTATAATCCATTCTGCGATTTGCGAAACCGCAAATTCTGGGATATATTTTCTTAATATCTCCGAATTACGATGAAATTGAAGTTCGCGTGGATTCACAGTTTAACTTAAGGTTTATATTTAGATTTTGACAAGATTTTTTGAGCATCCATTTCATTCATTAGTTCCTGAAAAGTTACATTTTCATTATTTTTCATATATGAA
>JADLER010000090.1 GCA_020846025.1 Bacteroidia bacterium
CTTATATATTTTAGACGAACCTAGTATCGGGTTGCATTCAAGAGATACTGAACGATTAATAAAGGTTCTTCAATCTTTAAAAAATCAAGGTAATACAGTTATAGTTGTTGAACATGATGAGGATATTATGAAAGCTGCCGACCAGCTCATAGACATAGGGCCTGAGGCTGGAAGTTATGGTGGCGAATTAGTTTTTCAAGGTACACAAAAAGATTTATTAAAAGACTCTAAAAGTTTTACTGCAAAATATTTAACTCAACAATTAAATATTGTTGTACCAACAAGAAGAAGAACTTGGAAAGAATTTGTTGAACTAAAACAAGCACACATTCATAACTTAAAAAACATCAACGTTAAGTTTCCATTACAAATATTATGTTGTATAACTGGTGTGAGTGGCTCCGGAAAATCAACCTTAGTTAAACAATTATTATTTCCACAATTAAAGAAATATTTAGATGGGCATTTTGAAAATGTAAATAATCATAACCTTTCAGGTAGTTTATCACAAATTCAACATATTGAATATATTGACCAAAATCCTATTGGTAAATCATCTCGCAGTAATCCCGTAACCTACACCAAAGCATACGATGAGATTAGAAATTTATTTACCGAACAGCATTTATCAAAAGCTAGAAATTATAAAGCATCTCATTTTTCATTTAATGTAGATGGCGGACGATGCGAGGTGTGTGAAGGCGAAGGCTACACCACTGTAGAAATGCAATTTATGGCCAATATCGAATTGTTGTGTGAAGCCTGTAAAGGTAAACGATTTAAAGCCGAAACATTAGAGGTATTATACAAAGGAAAATCGATAGCTGATGTTTTGGATATGACCATTGATGATGCCATTGAATTTTTCACAAAAAACAAAGAAGATAAAACTTGCAAAAAAATAATTGAACGCCTAAAACCACTTCAAGATGTAGGCTTAGGCTATATTCAATTAGGACAATCATCTAGTACATTAAGTGGTGGCGAAGCTCAACGAATTAAATTAGCTACATTTTTAATTGGAGGTAATTCAACTACAAGAACCTTATTTATTTTTGATGAACCTACAACTGGTTTGCATTTTCACGACATTAATAAATTATTAAAATCATTTAACGCCTTAATAGATAAAGGTCATTCGTTGATTGTGATTGAACATAACTTGGATGTGATAAAATGTGCGGATTGGATTATTGATATGGGGCCAGAAGGTGGCGAAGAAGGTGGTTATGTAGTAGTAGAGGGAACTCCAGAAGATGTTGTAGAAAACAAACGTAGTTATACCGGTCGTTTCTTAAAAGACAAATTATAATTGTCAATAACTCGTTATTTAATATTACCCAAAAATTAACTTCTAGTATCAAAAAAAATACTAAGTTTAAAGGTTAATTTTTTAAATGTGGAATTAGAAGAAAATATATCGACTCGTCAATTATACCCTTATCAATTAGAAGCGGTTGAGGCTATTTTTAACAAGCTAAAAGAAGCAAAGCCAAATGAAAACATTTTATTTCAGTTGCCAACTGGCGGTGGAAAAACTATCATCTTTTCGGAAATTGTAAAACGCTATATCCAACATTTTAACCGTAAAGTTCTTATTCTTACACATCGTATAGAATTAAGTAAACAAACTTCGGAAGTATTAGCTAGTATTCAAATTAGAAATAAAATTATTAATTCAGAAGTTAAAACCCTTACTCAACAAGGCGATTACGAGTGTTTTACAGCGTTAGTGGAAACCCTCAATAACCGTTTGCAAGAAGATGAAGAATTTTTAGAAGATATAGGATTAGTTATTGTAGATGAAGCCCATTACAATTCATTCCGAAAAATATTTCATTATTTTGAAAACGTAAATATTTTAGGTGTAACGGCTACACCACTAAGTAGCAACAAAAAATTACCATTATACCAAACCTATAAAGAAATTATAGTTGGTGAAAGTATTCCGTCATTAATAGAAAATGGCTACTTAGCCGAAGGTGTTACTTATGCAAATGATGTTAATTTAAGTACATTAAAAATTGGAACCAACGGCGAGTTCACTACAGGATCGCACGAGTTATTGTACACCCAAGCTATGATGCAAGGGAAATTATTAGATGCTTATGAAGAAATTGCAAAAGGAACTAAAACTTTGATTTTTAATGCAGGGATTCTTACAAGTATTGCAGTATATAATTTATTCAAATCAAAAGGTTATCCAGTTAGATATTTAGATAGTACCTTTAGCGATAGAGATAGAGCTGAAACCTTAGAATGGTTTAGAAATACCAAAGACGGTATTTTAAGTTCTGTTAGTATTTTAACCACTGGTTTTGATGAACCAGAAGTTGAGTCCATTATCCTTAACAGAGCTACCAAATCACTCACGTTATATCATCAAATGATTGGACGTGGCTCGAGGGTTTTGCCTCATAAGAAGAAATTTAATATTATTGATTTAGGTAATAACTCCAGACGTTTTAATTTATGGCAATTTCCAATTGATTGGAAACATGTGTTTGTAGCGCCACATTTATATTTAGAACAACGCTACAAAGACGAATGGGATTATGAACTTGAGAATGATTATGAATTACCAGCTGATATTAAAGCACGTTTCTTAAACTCATCAGCCGAAGCTTTTATTGTAAAAGATAGATATTTACTATGTTTAAGAAAGGGCTTAAAACCACAAACGGTACTCGATCAATCTCTCGACGACCATTTTGGACGCATAAAAGACAATGCTGCCGATTTTGACGAAGCATTTGAATTATTTGATTTACTTACTGATGAAGTAAAGTATAGAGTAAAACAATTCTCAAAATGCATTAATGCCTCAAATAATTATATTGATTATCAAACTCAAACGTATTTAAGTAAACTACGCCGTCGATTAATAGGTTGGTTTGTAGAATAATTTTAGGTTTATTTCCGTACAATTACAAACACATCTTCATTATCCTTTTTCATGCGGTATTTTTCGCGGGCAAAAGTTTCTAAACTTTTTGTATTATTCTGTAAATCGGCAATTGCCTTTTTATTATTTTCAATTTCGGTAATGTAATAAGCTTTTTCTGCATTTAACTTATTACACTTTTTTATTAAGTCGAGCTGAGTAAACACATCGTTTTTATCAAAATACAAGAGCCACACCATCATGCCTATTACTACCAAGAAGTACTTATTTTTAAATAATTTAAGAATAAACATGGCAAAAAAAACTTAACTTTAATTAAACCCTAAATTATAATGAAATGCGTTGCTATTTTAATGTATTACAAAATGTTTTAAGCATCTGTTTGTTAGTTTTAGTTTTAAGCACACATGCCCAATCATCAGATAGTTTCAAATCAAAACAACTCCAACATCAACGCGTAAAAGAAGCCTACCAATCTAAATGGGAAAACTTACAAAAAAGTATGTCTGCCTTACATATCTCACCCAACGATTATGATATATATTTAAGAGCCTTTAAAAAAGACCAAAAATTAGAAGTTTGGATAAAAAACACCAGTAATGATACTTATACATTATTGAACACCTATACCATTTGTGCCAGTAGCGGTTATTTAGGACCAAAACGCATGGAAGGCGATGGGCAAGTACCTGAAGGGTTTTATACCATTGATGTATTTAACCCTCAAAGTAGTTATTACCTAAGTATGAAGGTGAGTTACCCTAACCAAAGCGATTTAATTTTAAAAACCAACAAAAGAGCTGGCGGAGATATTATGGTTCATGGAAATTGTGTTACCATTGGGTGTTTACCTATGACAGACGATAAAATAAAAGAAATTTACATATTATGTGTAGAAGCCAAAAACCGCCAACGAAGAATTTACATTGACATATTTCCAACTTATTTAAGTAGTGAAAATCTTAGTATCATCTCAAAACAATATCCTCAACACGCTAAGTTTTGGGAAAGTTTAAAGCACATCTACGATCATTTTGAAACTACCAAAACACTTAAAAAAGTATTTACCAATAAAATGGGAGAATACTACATTAATAAAAATTAAGCCAATTTAAAAAATGCTTTTGCCTGAGTAGCTATTTCATTTCCGTAGGCCAATGAGGCCGTAGCCGCAGGCGATGGAGAGTTTATAACATGCATAGAATTGCCTTGAAATTCAATTTTAAAATCATCTAACATATTACCCTCTGGGCTTAATGCCATAGCTCTAATGCCACATCTTGCGGGCTCAATATCATCCGATTGCAAATCTGGGATTAATGTTCTTAGTCGCTTTAGGAAATAAGCTTTGCTAAATGCGCCACGGTATTCATCAATACCAAATTTCCAATGCTTGGCAAAAAATTTCCAAGTACCTTTAAATCCAAATGCCTCTGCAGTATCTTTAAAACTAAATGCAGTTTTACTGTATCCTTCTCTATCAAATACAAATACAGCATTTGGACCACACTCAACACCACCTTTTATCATTCGGGTAAAGTGCACGCCTAAAAATGGAAATTGAGGATTAGGAACTGGATAAATTAAATTCTTTACTTTAGTTCTTCCCTTTTCCGTTAAATCATAATAATCGCCTCTAAATCCTACAATCGCCGAATCTGTTTTTACTTTATCTTTTTTAGTAACTCTATCTGCTTGTAAACCAGCGCACGACACGATGTAATTTCCATTAAAAGTTCCTTTAGAAGTTATCACATCAGTGGTATCGCCTTTTTTCTCAAATCCTATTACTTCATGTTGTAATAATACCTTACTACCATTATTTTTAGCATGTATTAATTCTACATATTTTCTAGCTACATCACCATAATCAATAATTCCAGTGCATGGCACCCAAATACCCGAAATACCAACACAATGTGGTTCAATCTCTTTAATTTGAGCAGCGTTAATCATTTCAATACCTTCAACATCATTAGCAATTCCATTATTAAACACTTTGTTCATGTGTGCCAATTCTCCTTCGTGAGTGGCTACAATTATTTTTCCGCAAATGTCGTGTGGAATTTGATATTGCTTTGCAAATTCAACAAGTTCTCTCCTACCTGCTACACAGTTAATGGCTTTATAAGAACCTGGTTTATAGTATATGCCTGAATGAATAACTCCAGAATTGTGGCTTGTTTGATGTGCGGCAACTTCTTTTTCTTTTTCTAATACCAAAATGGATTTATTAGGATTTTGAAGTGTCATTTTATAAGCTGTGGCTAATCCTACAATTCCACCTCCCACTATAATAATATCGTAATGCGAATGACTCATATTCGTTTAATTGATAATTCGTCAAAAATACAAATTATATCACATTAAAATGAGGTAAAAAATGAATTAGGGTTTTAGTTGCAAATCAATAACTTTACCTAAATTTTTATAAATACCCTACCCCATGAAAATTATTTGTATAGGACGTAATTATGCCGAACATGCTAAAGAATTAAGTAATGCCGTACCAAGCGAACCCGTTTTTTTTATGAAACCCGATACAGCATTACTTCGAGACGGAGAACCATTTTATCATCCCGATTTTTCTACCGACATACACCACGAAATTGAAGTAGTTGTAAAGATAAACAGAGTAGGAAAACACATAGCCGAAGAGTTTGCCCATAAATACTACGATGAAATAGGCATTGGTATTGACTTTACAGCACGTGACATACAAAACAAATGCAAAGAAAAAGGGTTACCTTGGGAAAAAGCAAAAGCATTTGATGGATCAGCACCCATTGGAAAATTTATTTCTAAAAATGAACTTTTAACTTTAGAAAATTTGCCATTTGAATTAAAAATTAATGGACAAAGCAAACAAGTTGGGAATACCAAAGACATGATTTTTAGTATTGATAAAATTATTGCTTACGTTTCTCAATTTGTAACCCTAAAGGTGGGCGATTTAATATACACTGGAACCCCCGAAGGTGTGAGTGCTATAAAAATAGGCGATAAATTGCAAGGCTTTTTAAACAACCAATTAATGTTAGAGTTTGAAGTGAAGTAGTTTACAATTGAGTAATACAATTATCTCTCCAAAAATAAAAAGCAACGAGGTTATTTCCTTATATTTGATAACTCAAATTGCTGTATAATGTCGAAAAATAAAATCCCATACATTAATAGAGAAATTAGCTGGCTTTCATTCAATGAACGAGTATTACAAGAAGCATCTGATCCCACAACACCCCTCATTGAAAGATTAAAGTTTTTAGGTATATTTAGTAATAATCGTGATGAATTTTATAGAGTACGTGTTGCAACTGTTAAACGATTAACTAAACTAGGTAAAAAAGCTATTGAAATTTATGGTAATGACCCAAAAGAACTATTACATAAACTACAAAGACGTGTAATAGAACAACAACAACATTTTGAGCTTATATACCAAAATTTATTATTTGAATTGGCTAAGGTTAATGTATTTATTATTAACGAAAAACAACTCAATTCGAATCAACAACTATACATTAAAGATTATTTCCATAAAGAAATAGAGCGAACCCTTTTTCCAATTATGGTAGATGAGAATAAGCCATTTCCTTATATGAAAGATAAATCGGGGTATTTATTTGTTCGACTTTCATCATCAGTAAAAAGTCAAAAAAATAAATATGCTTTAGTAGAAATTCCATCTAAAGTAACCACTCGCTTTGTCATACTTCCACAAGAAAAAAACAAAAAATATATTATTTTATTAGATGATGTTATAAGATATTGCATACATGAAGTATTCTCGGTATTTGGATATACTACCAAAGAAATTATAAATATTAAACTTACCCGTGATGCAGAATTAGATATTGACCACGATGTAAGCAAGACCATGCTCGAAAAGATCTCTAAAAGTGTAAAAGACCGAAAAAAAGGGCTTCCTGTGCGTTTTGTATATGATAATACCATGAGTAAAGAAATGCTAAGTTTTATAATGAAAAAACTTGGCATGGACAGAAAAGATAATGCCATACCAGGTGGCCGATATCATAACTTTAAAGATTTTATTAATTTCCCAAACCTTGGCGACAAAAAATTAATATATAATCATCCTATACCACTTACACACAAACACCTACAAAATATTAATACCACTATACTACAAGTAGTTAAAAAAAGAGATTTATTGCTACACTATCCTTATCATACTTTTGATCACATTATTACCTTATTACGTGAAGCATCTATTGCACCAGATGTAGAATCAATAAAAATTACTTTATACAGGGTTGCAGATTCTTCTAAAATAGCAGAAGCTCTAGTAAATGCTTTAAAAAACGGCAAAAAGATAACTGTTGTAGTAGAATTACAAGCACGTTTTGATGAAGAAAATAATATTTATTGGGCCAATAAATTACAAGAAGAAGGTGCTAACGTAATATATGGTGTACCTGGATTAAAAGTACACAGCAAATTATTTTTAATAACTTGTCGCGAAAAAGGAAGAGAGGTAAAATATGCTCACATCGGTACAGGTAATTTTAACGAAAAATCTGCTCGTATATACACCGATTTTAGCCTTTTAACAGCCGATAAGAACATTACACATGAGGTTTCTCAAGTGTTTGATTTTTACAGTAACAACTTTAGAATTGGTTCATATCAACATTTAGCAGTTGCTCCATTTTTTATGCGTTCAACTTTTACAGAATTAGTAGAAAACGAAATTAAAAATGCCAAATCTGGAAGGAAAGCATACATGATATTAAAAATGAATAGTTTGGTAGATAAAAAGATGATTGAGAAACTTTATCAAGCATCACAAGCTGGTGTTCAAATTTCATTAATTGTTCGCGGTATTTGCTCATTAGTTACAGAAATAGAAGGTTATAGTGAAAACATAAAAGCATATAGTATTGTTGATAAATATTTAGAACACTCTAGGGTATTTATATTTGGAAATAATGGAAATGAAAAAATATATTTAACCTCTGCCGATTGGATGAGTAGAAACCTAGATAATAGAAGTGAGGTGGCAGTTCCTATTTATAATCCCGAGATAAAGCAACAAATTAGAGACATCATAAATATTCAATTAGCAGGAAATACAAAAGTACGCATACTAGATAGAATGCAACAAAACCAATACAAGAAACCTAAAATAGGTGAACGGAAAATAAGAGTTCAGGACGAAATTTATGAATATCTAAAAAATGACATTCATCAAAATTCCCAACATTCTAAAACTAAAAAACAACGCACTATAATATGATTTTCGCAGCTATAGATATTGGAAGTAATGCCATGCGCTTATTATTGTGTAGAGTATATGAAGTAAATGGTAAAGCACACTTTAATAAAGAAGAACTCATACGTATACCTATAAGGCTAGGTGAAGATGTTTTTATTCACGGTAAAATATCCGATAAAAAAATGGATAAATTATTGTCGGCTATGAAAGGATTTAATGAACTTATCAAAGTTTTTGAAGTAAATGGATATAGAGCAGTAGCCACAAGCGCTATGCGAGATGCAACTAATGGTGAGTTCATTATTCAAAGAATTAAAAACGAAATTGGACTTAATATTGAAATTATAGATGGTACAAAAGAAGCTCAACTGGTATTCTCTAATCACATTGAGGAAATTTTAAACCCAAAACATTCATATTTATACATTGATGTAGGTGGAGGTAGTACCGAACTAACTTTATATAGCAACCATAAAGTGATTGCTTCACAATCATTTAATATCGGCACAGTAAGAATGTTACTAAACAAAGTGGAAAAGGATGAGTGGGAACTAATGAAAAAATGGGTGAAAGAAACCACCTATGGTTATCGCCCGTTAAAAGCCATTGGGTCAGGAGGCAACATTAATAAATTGCTAAAAATGAGTAAAAAGAACAATAAACACATGAGTTATAACAAACTTAAAGACTTAAACGATATGCTCAACTCCTATTCATACAATGAACGTGTTGAAGTTTTAGGTTTGAAACCAGACCGTGCCGATGTGATTGTTCATGCTTCTAAAATATTTATAACCATTATGAAAAATGCCGAAATTGAGGAGATCTTTATCCCACAAATAGGTTTATCAGATGGTATCGTTCATGATTTGTACGAACAATTCAAAACAAAAAAATAAAAATAATCCTAGTTTACAATAAATTGTGAATTAAGTAAATTGTTAAATGATTATATTTAACTTTTATTTATGAGCAAAAACTTAGTTATTATTCCTACTTATAACGAAATCGAAAACATTGAAAAAATGATTCGTACCGTTTTTGCCTTGCCTCGAGAATTTGATATTTTAATTGTAGATGATGGCTCTCCTGATGGAACTGCCCTAAAGGTTAAGGAGCTTCAAACAGTTTTTACAGAGAATCTACATTTACAAGAACGTAAAGGAAAATTGGGTCTTGGAACCGCCTACATTCATGGTTTTAAATGGGCTTTAGCTAAAGGTTTTGAATATATTTTTGAAATGGATTGCGACTTTAGCCACAATCCTAATGATTTATTACGCCTGTTAGATGCCTGTGAAAAAGGAGCTGATGTAGCCGTAGGCTCAAGATATGTAAAAGGAGGAAACGTAAGTAATTGGGATATGAAACGAATTTTACTTTCTTATTTTGCATCGTTATATGTCCGTTTAATATTATGGTTTAATGTAAAAGATACCACCGCCGGATTTAAATGCTACAAACGTAAAGTTTTAGAAACCATTGAACTAGACAATATTAAATTTATGGGATACGCCTTTCAAATAGAAATGAAATATTCAGCCTATAAAAAAGGGTTTAAAATTGTAGAAGTACCTATCACTTTTGTGGATAGAGTACTAGGAACTAGTAAAATGAGTTCAAAGATATTCAAAGAAGCTTTCTTAGGAGTTTTACAGATGCGTTTCAGTAAGTAATCTTACAAACTTTGTAATTGCTTTTTAGTTTCACCAAGCATATCATCTGTAAAATCTAGATGAGTTACCATTCTAATTGTTTGTTTACCAAAAACAGAAACTTTGATATGATGCTTAGCTAGTTGTTCTACAAATTCATCAGTAGTGTATTTATCCGTTAGTTTAAAAACAACAATATTAGTTTCAACCGGAAGCACCTGCTCAATATAATTTAAAGACAATAAAGTATTCTCTATCTGCTTAGCACGTTCATGATCGTCCTTTAATCGGGCAATATGATTATCTAGTGCGTAAATACCTGCGGAGGCTAAATAACCAGCCTGTCGCATTCCACCACCAAATACCTTTCTAATTTTTCTAGCTTTTTTAATAAAAGTATTTGCTCCCAACAATACTGAACCAACAGGCGCTCCTAATCCTTTAGATAAACATACTGATATTGAATGAAATTGTTTTCCTATTTCACTTACTGAGTAATTTGCTTGTATAATTGCATTAAAAATTCTTGCACCGTCTAAGTGTAATTTTAGATGTTCTTTTTCACACAATTGTTTTATATCTGCAATTTGCTGTAGTGCATAAACACTTCCACCTGCCTTATTTACTGTATTTTCAAGACACACTAAAGTAGTTTTTGCAAGCCAATCATAATCTGCATTAATACAATCTTTAATCATTGTAGCCGTTAGCTGTCCTCTATCGCCTTTTATTAATCTTGCTTGCACACCAGAGTTTGAAGCAATGCCTCCACCTTCGTAATTATAAATGTGAGCTGTTTCATCACAAATTAATTCATCTCCCAATTGAGTATGACATCTAATTGCAATTTGATTTGTCATGGTTCCACTTGGGCAAAATAAACCAGCCTCCATGCCAAATAACTGAGCTGCTTTTGTTTCAAGTTGAATAACGGTTTCATCTTCTTCAAATACATCATCACCTACCTTTGCACTATACATTGCTTCCAACATCGCTTTAGTAGGCTTAGTAACAGTATCGCTTCTTAAATCTATATACATTTAATTTTAAATATAATAAAAAATAGTCGTTCTATCTAATTAATAAGTAAACTTCAGTTACTACAAATGACTCATTAGCATTTTATATAACTGTATCATTGTTTCAATATCTTTTTTGTGTACTTTTTCGTTAGGCGTATGCACAAATTGTTCGCCTGCCCCTATAAAACACCAATCCCAAGCATATTCGGCCATTTGCAATTCCTTAGCATCACTCCCTCCCGAACCTTCCACTTCTAACTGAAATGGGATTTTATGTTTTTGAGCTAAAGCAATTATTTTATTAATATAACTTCTTCTTGGTATTAAACTATCTCGCATACTTATCACAGGACCTTTTCCTGGCAATACACCATCTGAAATCCAAGAAATATCTGAAATCAGAGCTTGAGATATTTTATAATTCTTAGCTAAATATTTTTGTAAATAAGATACACTTCCTCCACCATGTTCTTCCCAAGTACTAAATACAATAGCCCCATCTTTTAATGTTTCCGCCACTTTTAACGCATTAAAAACTCCTAATCGATTATCCATATAACAACACTGCACATAATCATTATCCTCGCGCCAGTTGGATTTAAATACTAATTCGGTACCTGTATCAAAATTCCGTTTTGCCTTATATTCTAACGAATCTTTTACCACATTAAGGGTTGCTTTGCAAATACCTTTGCTGTCACTTCCTACCAATTCGTATCCTTTTTCAATTCTTGGACCTCCAATCTTAACAAGTTGTTTACCATATCTTACTGTAAATCCAATACTATCCATGTGAGCAAAAATAGCTGTACGTGGTTTTCCAAATATTAAGATGATATTATCCTGAAATCCTTTTCCGTGAATTATCTTCGGTTTATGTTTCCATTTTTTAGATTCTTTTGTAATATAAAGCAACAAAAATTCTTTCATAGCTATCTCATTGCCACTTGGGGCATGTATAGCACACATGGTTTTAAGTAAGCTTAAATTTATCATAAACGTAAAATTACAGATTAATCTCGTATTTCATTAAATAAAGTGTTTTATAATTAAGGTTCTTAATACACTACTGAATTATTTTTTTTACATTAGTCTTTTTAAATCTATTACACCATGCGATTAATAGTATACATCGTTTTTATTATTCAATTATTTTTTCTAAAAAACATAATTGCACAAACCTACCCAAGCTTAAATATTAATTTACTTTCACACATCAATCCAGAAACTGACAATACAGGCTCAGATGGGCGTAAATATTCTGGGTGCTGGGGCTGGTATCAACCTAGTAAAAACAAAGAATATGCTTTGATTGGAACCAGTAGTAAAACATATTTTGTAGATGTTACAAATCCAACATCACCCATACTTTGCGATTCGGTAATGGCGGTGCAAGCAGGTTGTACTTGGCGTGAAATAAAAACATATCAAAATTATTGTTACATTGTAAGTGATGATAGTCCACCTAACTCATTTCAAATAGTAGATATGCAATATCTTCCCGATTCTGTTCATTTAGTATATAATGGAACAGATTATTTTGAACGATGCCACACTATTTTTGTAGATAATTCTAATTTATATTGTGGTTCTGTTACCGATGTGGGTGGAACCAGTTATTCCACCATGCGTGTTTACAGTTTAATTACTCCTACTGCACCTACACTTATTCGTAAATTAGAGCAAGATATAAGTACTAGTGTTATCAGTGTAGTGCATGATATGTTTGTCCGTAATGACACTATTTTTGCTTCGTGCGGCAATAATGGTTTATATATACTAAAATTAACCACTACGGGTACATTTTCATTAATGCAATCATTTACAAATTATCCGTATGCTGGCTATAATCATAGTTCTTGGCAAAGTGATGATAGAAAGACTTTAGTATTTGCAGATGAAGTGAGTCCAGGCTTACCAGCTAAAGTCTTAGACATGTCAAATATTAATAATATAATACTTGCTGATACCATTCGATCTAATTTTGGAGCTACTGCCCACAACCCTTACATTGTAGGAAATCGCTGGTGTTGGATAAGCTCTTATATTGATGGACTATACTTATACGATATTTCTGATCCATATAATACAACCATTTATGGATACTTTGACACTTATCCACAACACGGTACCAATGACAATATCTATAACCCAGCTTATAGAGGAAATTGGGGAGCATATCCTTACTTACCTAGTAAAATTATCATTGCATTAGATATGCAAAATGGTTTGTTTATTTTGGATGGCGACAATACATATAAAAACACAGTAGGAATTAAAGAAAACAATAAGGCTTCAATTTTATTTTCTTCTTATCCAAATCCTGCAAAAACTGTATTAAACTTAGTGATAGCTAATCAACAAAATAATATACTTCAGTTTGTTATTTCAAACTCTTTAGGAGAAGATTTAATAACCGAACAAATTCAAATAAAACAAGCATTAGAGAAAATACAAATTCCAATTCAAAATTTAAGTACTGGAACTTATTTCATTAATATAAAAAATCAACAATATACTGAAACCAAAAAAATAATTATTCAATAAATATGTTTACAAAAGATACCATTATTGGTGTAGTAGGTTCGGGAGCTATGGGAAGCGGAATTGCCCAAGTTGCCGCAACAGCAGGTCATTCAACTATTGTATATGACACGAACAACACCGCACTAGAGCAATCAAAAAAAAATTTAACGATTTCGTTAAATAAATTAGTTGAAAAACAAAAATTAACAACTGAAAAATCTCAATCTATTCAACAACGTATTAAATTCACTAATCAAATACAAGATTTTAATTCTTGCGGCTTAATTATAGAAGCTATAATTGAAAACATAGAGATTAAAAAAACTGTATTTAAAGAATTAGAATCTATAACTAACAATACTTGTGTATTAGCAACCAACACATCTTCCCTTTCTATTACTTCCATCGCTGCATCGTGCCAAAAGCCAGAAAAAGTACTTGGTATTCATTTTTTTAACCCCGCTACAATTATGCCACTGGTGGAAATTATACCTGGAATTGCCACCGAAAATAATATTACTATTGCTTGTCAAACACTAATAAATAGCTGGGGAAAAACAACTGTTTTAGCAAAAGACACCCCCGGATTTATTGTGAACAGAGTGGCTAGACCATATTATAGTGAAGCACTTAGAATTTA
>JADLER010000091.1 GCA_020846025.1 Bacteroidia bacterium
AGCAATACACTTTTAATGTATGGGTCCTGGGTTCGAGTCCCAGCGGGATCACTAAAAAAACCTGTAATCAAACGATTACAGGTTTTTTTGTTTCAGTTCATTAGTTTTAGCCCCCAAATTATGCATTAGGAAAATCTGTAATGAGAGTTTATGATTTAATAATTCTGTCTTTAATTTTAACTGCTGGATTACCCTGGTAGATAGACCATGGTAATAAATGTGTGGTAGCTACACTATTTACTGTAAGTACAGCATGACTTCCTACTTTAACGCCTGGGCAAACAACGGCTTGTGCACCTACCCAAGCACCTTCTTCTATGGTAATATTACCAACTATTAAATCAAATGCAGATTTCTTATAATGATGATTACCACATAATAACATGGCTCCTTGAGAAACACAAGAATTATCATGTATGACTACAAATCCTAAGTTATCTATCCATACACGTTCTCCTATCCAAACATAATTTCCAACACTTAAATTCCAAGGATACTTAATATTTACATAAGGCTTTATAACCACATGTTTTCCAATCCTTGCTCCAAACATTTTTAATAAAAAACATTTTACCGATATAATGGGAAAAGGCGAATTAAAGAATGTAGCATTAATGATATACCATAGCAATCTTTTAAAAGGATTACCACCCTTTTTATACCAATCATTATTGTATTTTGACAAATCAGTTTTTAATCGTGTTTCCATTATTTAATTGAATCACATTGGCAAGGAATGGAAGTGTCCAATAATTTAATATCACTAATATAAGAAATTGTATCTCTATCTTCAACAGCCATTTCATACTTTGCATTTTTTGTATCAATAGCTTGAAGATAATAAACTCCATAAGGTTTTTTATGTACTTCGCTCAGATCATAATTTACTTTAAAATCGCGTATATTAATTTGAAAAACCTTTTCAGGCATGTTCAGGCACTTTATTTTACAAGATGCCATCTCGCCAAGCTCCAAATGTTGATGTTTTAGTTCCAATATTTTTAACTCATTGGGACTTGTACAACCCTTTTTCGTTACAATAAAAATCAGAATAATACATCCTGGTATAAATCCTATTAAAAAAAAGCGAATGCGTTGCCAAAAATTCATCTTAAATATTTCGTCAGAAAAAAATTAAACAAATGTAAGAAAAATGTTAAACCTTACTAGTATTAGATTCACAATCTTACTCCTCTACACCATGTTGATTTATCCAATTATTTAACACAACTAAATGCCATACTCTACTCCACGTTACTTTTGAATCGTTGGCTAAGAAGCGAGCCCATAAATCAGTAATTGCTTGCTTATTCACTAAACTCCTCTCAGAAAACTCCTCGATATTCTTCTCACAGAAATGCTTTAATTCATGTTTCAACCAATTTTTCCAAGGCAAAACAAATCCCATTTTAGGACGGTCAACAACCTCTCCAGGTAATAAATCGCCTAAAGAATCAATTAATAATTTTTTTGGCGAACTTGGATATTTATATTCGTCTGGTACACTTAATACAAACTGAACTAATTGATAATCCAAAAAAGGTACTCTCACTTCAAGTGCCGATGCCATACTCATTTGGTCTGCATCACGCAACAACACATTTTGCATATAAGTTTTTATTTCATACAACGAAACTCTACTTAATATATGTTGTTGGTCTGTTTGACTATTTTTAATTAATTGATAGATAAATTGGTTATCATCAATTTTATAAGTTAAAATAGATGTAAAATCTTTTTGATTAAATAATTTACGATTTATAGGGTAAGCATTTAATCCATTAATGGTGGATAGGTTTAAAATTTCCGATGTCTTATCTCCTTGAACAGAATTCTTCTTTAATGCAAGTGCCTTGCCTAATAAGCCTTTTGCAGGAATAACATTTATCCACGACTTTTTTTCTAATTCATAAAAACGCTTAAAGATATCGTAACCAGCAAATAACTCATCACCCCCTAATCCAGAAAGTGCCATAGTAATTCCAGCCTCCTTAGTAGCTTTAGAAACAATATAGCTATTGGCTCCATCACCACTAGGGTGATCTATAGCTTCCAAAGCCTCAGGTAATTGTTTTAAAAAATCATTGGGAGTTAATTTTATTTCATGATGCTCTGTATTAAATCGCTGAGCAATTTGCTTGGCATACTTAGCTTCCGAAAACTCGCCTTCATCAAAACTCACATTAAAAGTTCTTACTTTTTCTTGTGACACTTTACTCATTAAGCCAACAATAGCACTACTATCAATGCCCCCAGATAAAAATGCACCAAAAGGCACATCTGCCACCAATCTACGCTCAACTGAAGCAGTTAGAAGTTCATTAACTCTTTGACAAGTTTCTTTGTATGATAAATCTTTTAATGATTTTGCAAATTTATTGCAATTCCAATACTCAAAAATGTTTAACTCATTTTGATGCCATTCCATAGCATGTGCAGGCATAAGCATAAAAACATTTTGTAAAATGGTATTTGGTGAATGCACCGTACTATATTGTATATATTCGGCTACAGAGGTTTGATTTAACTTTTTATCTATAAGTCCCGATTGCATTAAAGCTCTAATTTCGGAGGCAAAAAATAAGGTGTTATTTTTAAAATAATAATACAATGGTTTTATTCCCATTCTATCACGAGCAATCAGCAATTTTTGTTCTAAATTATCCCAAATTGAAAAAGCAAACATCCCATTAAAATAATTAAGGCACTCTTTGCCCCATCGAATATACGCCGCTAGAATAACCTCTGTATCAGTATCTGTTTTAAAAAAATAAGGCAAATGCTTAGAGCCATGTTGAGCTCCCTGTAACTCAATTTTTAACTCTCTATAATTATATAACTCACCATTATAAATAAGTATATAACGACCGTCATGTGAAAGAAAAGGCTGATTGCCCGATTCTGACAAATCAATAATTGATAAGCGTCGATGTCCTAAAAAAACATTTTGATTATTCCAAATGCCTTCTGCATCTGGTCCCCGATGCTTTATAGCATCAGTCATTTTATGAATAGCTTGCCTATACTTAGCTTCTTGATTGGGTTCTTGAGTTACTATACCAGCAATTCCGCACATAAATATTTATAAACCTATAGATCGTAAAAATTTATCGCTTACCATCATCTTTTTAATACCTTCATTTATGGTTAACAACTCTCTGTTTAATATCTCTTTCATTTTTTTATTATCTGGCTGTCTTCGAGTCATATCCCCTTCTTTTAGTGCAGGTAGATGAATTATATTAGATTTACTTTTTGTAATTTCTATAATCAATTTAGCTAAATCTAATACAGTCATTAATTGATCACTACCTATATTAATAACATCATTTTTAATTAAATCTTTATTTAAAATAGACACCATTGTTTCTATATTATCATCAATATAAGTAAATGTTCTTGTTTGTGATCCATCGCCATAAATAGTAATATCTTCATTTTTTAAAGCAGCCGATAAAAAACGAGGCACTACAAAATCTGTACTTTGATTTGGGCCATACGTATTAAAAAATCTAAAAATAGTATAATTTAATCCGTACTCCTGATGATAACTCTTTAAAAAACTCTCTCCCACATTTTTAACAACAGCATAAGGCACACGAGAATTTAAAGGGGTAGTATGTTCGTGTTGAGGCAACTCTACGGGTTCTCCATATACCTCAGAAGATGAAGAAAAATAAATATGTTTTACAGAGGTATTCTTACATAAATTTAAAATATGTTTGATACCTGTAATATCTTCTAAAACACTAACCGGATTTTCTTGCGTTCGTTGAACTCCAACTACTGCCGCAAAATGATATACATAATCAAATTGATAAGCCAACATAATTGATGAAATTTCTCTATAATCATTAACATTAGCTTTTATAAATTTCCAATTTGTTTTTTCATTAGATGGTAATTTATATAAATAGCCAGTAGATAAATTATCTACTACCACTACAAAATTATTTTTATCTAAAATAAGTTCTTCAACCAATGCGCCTCCAACATTTCCAGCGCCCCCAGTAACTAATATTTTTCTCATTTAACTATAAATAATGTTCAACGAATATACGGTTTTTCGACTATTACATACAATAAATCATATCTATTTTTTCAATAGGCTTATGAATTTAAGTAATAAAATTTATATTTGTTAATTGATTTAAGAATGAACATTTATGAATTTGGAATTTAACAAAAATGACGATAAAATGCGCTTACTCATTTCTCAAATGGAGCAACGCTTATCAAAAATATATGAAGGTGGTGGAAAAAGTAGAATTGAAAAGCTTCATGAACAAGGAAAAATGAGTGCACGAGAACGTATCGACTTTTTACTTGATAAAAACACACCTCGATTTGAAATGGGAGCATTTGCAGGCTTTGAAATGTACAAAGAACATGGTGGCTGTCCGGGCGGAGGTGTTGTAATTGTAATTGGATATGTAAGTGGAAAGCAATGTATTGTTGTAGCAAATGATGCAACCGTAAAAGCTGGCGCTTGGTTTCCTATAACAGGAAAGAAAAATTTACGTGCACAAGAAATATCTATGGAAAATAAATTACCAATCATTTATTTAGTAGATAGTGCTGGAGTGTATTTACCAATGCAAGATGAGATATTTCCAGACAAGGAACATTTTGGGCGTATTTTTAGAAATAACGCTATTATGAGTGGAATGGGAATTACTCAAATATCGGCAGTAATGGGTAGTTGCGTTGCAGGCGGTGCTTACTTGCCTATTATGAGTGATGAAGCTATGATAGTTGATAAAACAGGTTCTATTTTCTTAGCTGGTAGTTATTTAGTAAAAGCTGCTATTGGCGAAAATATTGATAACGAAACCTTAGGTGGTGCAACTACTCATTGCGAAATAAGTGGTGTAACCGACTATAAATGTAAAGATGATAAGGATTGCTTAACTCGTATTAGAAATATAATGAGTAAAATAGGTGATTATGAGAAAGCAGGATTTAACCGAATAGAACCCATCTTACCCAAAAAAGATCCAAAAGAAATTTATGGTATTATTCCAGATACCCGCGACAAACAATACGAAGTTAGAGAGGTGATTGAACGGCTTGTAGATGATGGAGAGTATGATGAATACAAGGAATTATATGGTCAATCTATTGTGTGTGCCTACGCTCGTATTGATGGTTGGGCTGTAGGAATAGTAGCTAACCAACGTAAAGTCGTTAAAAGTAAGAAAGGCGAAATGCAATTTGGTGGCGTTATTTATAGTGATAGTGCTGATAAAGCTGCCCGTTTTATTATGAATTGTAATCAAAAGAAAATTCCATTGGTGTTTTTACAAGATGCCACTGGTTTTATGGTGGGATCTAGAAGCGAACATGGTGGTATTATAAAAGATGGAGCTAAATTAGTGAATGCTATGGCTAATTCGGTGGTTCCGAAATTCACCATAATAACAGGTAATAGTTATGGAGCTGCTAATTATGCTATGTGCGGAAAGGCCTACGATCCTCGGTTAATTGTGGGATGGCCCACGGCACAGGTAGCCGTTATGGGCGGTGCACAAGCCGCTAAGGTATTAGTGCAAATTGAAGTTGCCTCTTTAAAAGCTAAAGGCGAAGAAATAACACCAGAAAGAGAAGCTGAATTGTTTAATAAAATAAAAGATCGTTACGATACTCAAACAACTCCTTATTATGCAGCATCGCGATTATGGTTAGATGCTATTATTGATCCAATAGAAACAAGAAAAGTAATTAGTATGGGTATTGAAGCCGCTAATCATGCACCTATAAATAAACCCTATAACGTAGGTGTACTTCAAACCTAATATTAAATACTGTTTGGTCAAAACAATAAAAATAATAAAACAAGTTAACTTACCAGAAGCTTCTATCTCATTAAGAGAGGATGGTATTGTACATGTACATTATAATGAAAATACTGAACTTGATATTCCACTTCAAATGAAGATGCTTGAAATATTTCAAGAGATAACTGATAGAAAGCTATCACCTTTTTTAATTACAGCATCTGACGGCTTAATTGTAACTAAAGAAGCTAGAGATAATGCTATAACAATTGAAGAAATATCACCTTGCTATGGCACAGCAGTAATTGTAAATAATTTGGCTTATTTGTTAATTGCTAATTTCTACCTAAAAGTAAATAAACCCAAAAGGCCTTATCAAATTTTTAAAACTGAAGAAGATGCAATAGTTTGGCTCAAAACTTTTCTTTAAAATGAAACGGATTGCTTTCCTTTTTTTTATACTCACAGTAAGCTCATCTTATTCGCAAAATAAAACGCCTATTATTTTTCGATTACAAGATAAACACTCTATAAAACATATACGTCATTATTTAAGACATGATACGCTAATTGAAACAAGTCATGCAATAATTCATATTTCTTACAATAAAGACACGTTAAAACCTTACCTCTTATTGCTTCATGGTATGGGAGCCAACGGAAGAAGTAATTGGTATAACCAAATAAAACCTCTATCAAATGAATTTAATCTAATAATTCCTGATTTAATATATTATGGAGAAAGTACGTCTAATAGTAAAGACTACTCTGTTGAATTTCAAGTTCAACAAATTAATGAAGCCATAGAAAAAATCGGAATTAATCAAAAAATTAATATTGCAGGTTTTAGTTATGGTGGCTTAACATCGGCTATGTTTAATGAATTATACCATCACAAAATTTCTAAAATGATTATTATTGATGGCCCAGTTAAATTCTTCTCTTCACATTCGGCTGATAGTTTAGCAAGAGTGGCTGGTGTTGAGAGTATGAAACAGATTATTGCGCCTAGTAATTTAAAAGAATTTGATGCTATGCAAGTTGCAGTAATGTCATCACCCTTTCCTATTGGGAAGGGAATGAAGAAGAAAATGATTAAACATTTCTTTAAGCCACATAAAACTATCCGTGATGCTCAAATTGATGATATGATTACTCATCAAACGAAATATCAAAATTTAAATTATAATCTGGATAATACACCCACATTATTAATTTGGGGAGGAAAAGATGGGGTTGTTCCAGAAAGTGTAGGTACTAATTTGCATAAAGTCTTTAGCAAAACCACCCAACTCATCATTTATCCAAATGCAAAGCATGATGCGCATTTCAGTTATACTAAAGAAGTCAATCAAGCAATTACCGATTTTTTAAAAAATTAATTAGATTTGTATATGCAAAAAACTAAAATACTTGACGCCACTCAAATAAATCAAAAAATAAACCGAATGGCTTATCAAATTTATGAGAACAACTTTAAAGAAAAAGAACTTTTAATTGTTGGCATTGAAGGAAATGGTTATAAAGTAGCTGAAAGATTAGTAACTGTTTTAAACTCAATATCAGGCATTAAATCTAAACTTGGAAAAATCTCACTAAATAAAGAGAATCCATGGTTAGAAGAACCTAAAATTGATTTCAGCCAGAAAGATTTTGAAAACAAGTCTATTATTTTAGTAGATGATGTTTTAAATAGTGGCAAAACATTAATTTATGCGGTAAAGTTATTACTATCTAAACCTGTAAAACAACTTCACACATTAGTTTTAGTGGATAGAAGTCATAGACGATTTCCTGTAAAAGCGGATTTTGTTGGACTTTCATTATCTACCACTTTACAAGAACGTATTGATACAGATTTTTCTAAGAAAGGAAAAGAAGCTGTTTATTTAATTTAAAACTTAGGACAAGTAACTAATACCCTTCTTGAACGTTTCCTTTTTTTATAGATTTCATAAACCAAGGAAATTTCATGTGAACCCCAAGAATTGGTAATACCTAATTTTGATATAGTGATATCATAGCTATACCCTACCATTAAATGATCTTCTGTTAAATCAAATCCAACTAAAAGTGCTATGGATTCCATATTAGTGTATGTTGGCGCATATCTTTTAAGAGGTAAACCTCTGTACCAAATACCAACATTTAAAGGAACATGGTAATAATACACTCCAACATCTAATTGATCATAACGCTGTTCATGGCGATAATTTATAGCAGGCGATAAATATCGCCTAATATCATTCTTACTTTTCTGTTCAATTATATAGCGATATCCACCGTGTAAACTCAATGAAAGAGGTAATGGCACCCTATCACCTATTAAACTACTATTAGGTTGAGTTAAATGTTTGGTGCTAAATCCTAACCAGTATTCATTAGAATTTAATAATGCGCCTGCCGCAAAATCAACATAATTCAGGCGTTCATAATTAGAGGCTTCATTAGAAATACTTGAACCAGTAACTAATTGATCGTTAAATCTCAGTTTAGTAAAATCAATTCTTTTGTTATTGTAATTCACATTTACACCCATTCTAATTTCAGTAAACTTAGAAATATTAAAATGATAGGAATAGTTTAAACCAACTTGTGTATGTGTTAATCCTGCTGTTCCTGCTTTATCTTGCATAACATTAAGTCCTAAACCACTATTCAAATCAGACAAGTTATAATCATAACTAGCCATATAAGTTTGATAGGCTTTTCTTACACCAGGCCATTGATTGCGATAATTAGCCACAAAGCGATGTTCGTAGGTTAAACCAGTAAATGCAGGATTTAGGTACATAGGAGCCGCATAAAATTGGGTAAATTGTGGATCTTGTGCTTTTAATGGGTTTAAAAAGACAAAACTTATGATGATAAAAACTAAATATGTAAGTTGATTTTTAATGGGTTTATTTCTTTTTAAGATTAATAATTAATTCTTTTTCGGCTGTATCATCCACCATCGGCGGAATATCTAAAATAAGCGTTTCAAAGCCCTCTTCCTCTACAATAGCTCGGTAAGGTTTTAAAGGATTCATTACTAATATAAATTTTCCAGTTGTTGGATTAGCATTATAAATTCCGGCCACTTGCTTACTTTCAATATCTAATAAAGTTATTTTGGCCTTGTTTATTTGATTCTCAAATAATACTTTTCCTTGTTTAACTTTTATATCATTATCTCCATATCGGGTATCGATAACATATATATCCGATTCGCCATAAGTATCTTCTTTTATCGAGGAATAATAACCATGTGTGCCATTGGCATTCAATACAAAAAACACATCGTTATTAACTGTATTTATTGGATAACCCAAATTTTCTGGGGTTGAAAACTCATTTGTTTCTGGGTCTGCTATAGTTTTATACACATCAAAACCTCCCATACTATTATGGCCTTTGGAACTAAAATATAATGTTGTTCCGTCTGAATGTAGAAAAGGAGCGTCATCATCTCTACTAGTATTTATCTTTGCACCTAAATTCATCGGTTGCGACCATTTACCATTAGGCAATTTCTTTATACGATAAATATCCTTACCTCCAAATCCTCCAGGTCTATTACTACTAAAATAAATAACATTTGTATCCATACTAAAACATGCACTTGTTTCAATGTAAGGTGAATTTATTTCTGGCCCAAACTTTACTGGATTAGTCCAGCCATCTTGCCCTATTTTTGACAAATATAAATCTCCAGTAGTTTTATCAACTGATGTCCTATAAATAATCATTTGATTACCATCAAAACTTAATGCTACACAGGCATCATTTGTATTTGTATTTATTGGTGCTTCAATATTTCTTGCTGTTAACCAACCTGCATCTTCTGGTCGTGATGACATATATACATCTTCATAAAACTGCCCATATTCATCTTTTAAATTACCTGTACTTCCTGCTCTACGCGATGTAAAATACATAATGCGTTCGTCAGGCGTAATTAAGGGCACATAATCTGAATAAGATGAATTAATATATGGTCCCACATTCTTAATAACAGAACGATGTGGCTGTTTTATAAACTCAATAGCATTGTTTGTACATGAAATAAAATAGTCAACTTCCTCATTGGGTATTAATCTATATTTAATTGGAATATTTTTGTATTCATTATAATATTTTAAAGCAACTTCAAAATTTGACAAGAGATGTTCAAATCTTCCCAAATAAAACTTAGCCTCAGGTGTTTCAGCGCTTAGAATATGTTGGGCATTAATGGTTAATGAATCTTTTATTTGACCAAGATTTATTCTACAAATCAATGAATTCAAATGAGCTGTTTCATTCTGTGCATCTATTGCAATTACTTTTCGATATTCATTTAAGGCGTTCAAATAATCGTCTGAAACAAAATAAGAATTCGCCAACTTAGCTTCTTTAGCATATAATTTTGGGCGTATCTTACTCTGAGCAATTACACTAGTTGCTGAAACAAAAATTAAAATTATACTTACTAATTCTTTCACATCTATTATCTTAACAACAATACATCTCCTGTTTTATCTAGCTTCTTTCCATCTAATGTAGTAGCTTTTATTTTCCATATATATACATCTTGTGTACATAATTTACCTTTATAATAACCATCCCATCCAATATTAATATCTTTAGACACAAATAACAATTCGCCCCATCGAGAGAAAATATTTAACTCGTATTTATCTACACCCTTAATAACAGGATGAAACACATCGTTATTCAAATCATTTGCTTGAAAAGCGCCACCATTTCCGCCATTTGGGTTAGGAGAAAACGCATTAGGAACATCTATTGAACTTTCAATTTCAGCTACAATTTTATTTGGAAGATTAAATGTATCTCTACAACCATGACTATTTGTAGCTACCAAATAAATTTGATACTCACCTGGATTTTGATACGTGTAAGAAGGATTGTTTTCTGTAGAAGTGTTGCCATCACCAAAATTCCAATAATACGTGCTAGCATAAGAAGATAAATTAGTTAAATTAACTGGCGTTGCTGGCACATAAACCAAAGTAGGATTTGCTTGAAAAAGAGCAATTGGTTTAGCAAAAACTTGAATTACTTTAGTGGAAGTATCTTTACATCCAAAGACATCAGAAGCTACTAGTTGAACTGTAAATGTTTTAGTAAGCTGCGAATTATTATAAAATATATTATCTGGATTGGCTGATGTTGAAATATTACCATCTCCAAAATTCCATTGATAACTACTTACTCCACTTATAACTGGAAAATTAACGCTTAATGCACTACAACCGCTATCAGGTGAAGCAATAATTGAAAATTCTGGTTTTGGATGTATAGCAATTGGCACTATAAGCGTGTCTTTACAACCACCAGCCGAAGTTGTAATTAATTGCACCGTTTGAGTAATACTTGCAGTAGTGGTATTGTTATATATTGCACTTACATTAATATTAGTAGATGTAGAAACACCTAAATTCCATTGATATGTATTAGCACCAACCGAGGCATTTGAAAAATTTAACTGAGCAGGTGCACAAGCAGGTGTATCAACTGTAAACTCTGATTTAGGTGTATTAAATACAATAACAGTTTGCGAAATTGAATCTTGACATCCATTCGAATTAGTTGCAACTAAAACACAAGTATATGTTTGATTTGCTGAATTACTAGGATTAGTGTATGAATGTGTAGGATTAAAAATAACATCTGTATTTCCGTCGCCAAACTTCCACAGATATGAGTTGGCAAATTGGCTTAAATTATTCATAGATGTGTTTAAAGGCGAACAACCACTTGTTGGACTAATATTAAAATTAGCAATTGGTTTCGCATAAATTTCTGTGGTGCTTTGAGTTGTATCTCTACATCCCTCGGCAGTAGTTGCAATGAGTTGAACTGTATATGTTAAATTACTAGCTGTATTGTTAGTGTATGTATGACTTGGATTTGCTAAATTTGATGTAGGGCTTAAATCACCAAAGTCCCAAGAATTGGAGGTGGCTCCTATTGTTGTATTTGTAAAAGTAATTGTTTTCGATAAACATTTTGGAGTATCTGCTATGAAGGAAGCATCAGGTTTATAATACACTAATACTGGCACATCAACAGAGTCTTTACAACCATTCGTGCTAGTTGTTACTAATGTACAAGTAAATGTTTGGTGTGCCGTACTACTTGGATTTACATAAGTATGATTCGGATTTATATTTGTAGATGAATTGCCATCACCAAATTTCCAAAAATATGAACTACCAGAAATACTAGTATTGGTATAGGTTACCGTTAAAGGCGAACATCCTACAGTTGGAGTAACTGCAAAATTAGCTTGAGGCGTTGCAAATACAACTGGAAAACCGTAAGTCGTATCAGCACATGAAAATGCATTAGAAGCGATTAACTGTACTGTAAATGTTTGATTGACAGAAGTTGTATTAGTAAATACATGCGTAGGATTCGGAGAAAAATCTAGTGGACTACCATCTCCAAAATCCCATTGATAAGTTACAGCACCTAATACTGGTGGAAAATTAATACTCAAAGGAGAACAACCACTATTTGGCACCATTGTAAAATTAAAAATTGGTTTTGGATAAGCTGTAACACTGAGTGTGGTACTATCTTTACAGCCATTACTACTTGTTGCTGTTAATTGTACCGTATAAGTTTGAATTAATAAAGTTGAATTTATATAAGTATGTGATAAAACTGAAGTTGTAGATGTACTTGTAGAGGCATCTCCAAAGTCCCAATTAAAAGATATAGCTCCTGTTGAATTGTTGGTAAACGTAGCTGCAATAGGAGAACAACCAGCAGGTGCACTCACGGTAAATGAAGCTGTGGGTTTTGGAAAAACAGTTACACTTGTTGTTTTTGTATCACTACACCCTGCTGCCGTAGAAGCAGTTAATGTTACAATATATACTGCATTAGTAATACCTGCATTACTATAGGTATTTGTTGCATTAGTTGCTGTTGAAACAGCTGTATTCCCAAAATCCCAATGATATGAATCGGCATTGCTGGAAGTATTTGTAAAATTTACTGTAAGCGTTGGGCATCCATTTATTGGTGTTAAGGTAAAATCAGCGGTGGGTTTAACATTAATGGTAATTGGTTGTTCAACGGTATCGGCACAATGAGCAGTATTTACAATTAATTGGACTGTAAATGTATTTTGAACAGAGTAAGTGTGACTTGGGTTTTGTACCGATGTAGTAGCCGTTGGCGAAGCATCACCAAAATTCCATAACCAAGATACAATGGGATCGCCAGTTCCATTGGTTGAATTATCTGTAAAATTAGCTGAGGATAACATACAAGCATTTGTTGTAGTAAATGCTGCTGTTGGGATTTGATAAACTGTAATTGGTACTGTAAATGTATGTTCGCAAGTATTGGCAGCCGTTACTGTTAATGAAGCTACATAGTTATTTACACCAGTATAATTTTGTGCAGGTGGTACTTGCCCATTAAAGGTATTTCCATTACCAAAATCCCAATCCCAACTTACTGCACTCGTTGATAAATCAGTAAATACAACATTATTTAAAGTATTACAACCTTCATTTGGTGACACCGTAAAATTAGCTGTAGGTCGTGGTAAAATATTTACAACTACTTTAGCTGTGTCTGTACACGAAGCACCACCACCACCAATTAAGGCTACTACTGTTATGTTAAAAGTGCCCGATGAATTATATGTGTGTGATTGAGGTCCAAACGGCTTCGAAACAAATCCACCACCATCACCAAAGTTCCATTTATATAAAAAGCCCATGGCACTTGTATTTGTAAAAGTTACCGAAGTTCCTTGGCAAAACGGTCCTGCTGGTGCTATCACTCCTGCAGTCGGTGGATTTACAATGGTTACAGTTTGTATTTGTGTATCAATACCACATAAATTACTATCTAATAATTGAACTGTGTAATTTCCAACGGATGGATAAGCTACAGTTAATGGCGATGTAGGTGGCCAAGGTCGCCAATCAATAATGGAATCATGCCCTAAGCCCCAATAATCACCTAAATTCCATTTCTCTTGACGTTGAAAGGTGTTTCCTTGAGGTACACAATTTCTATTTGTTGTATTAGTGTATGTAAACACATTATCAGGCCAACACTTAATAAATGCTGAAGGGGTAATACTAGCATCGTCAATATCATAAATTTGAATAGGGTTAAAATTGGCAATGGTAGGTACTGGTGTACAATAATTTTCTGCTGTTAAGGTAACAGCAGTTTGGCAATTTACAGTACCCTTATTGTATTGATGTGAAATAGTTTGACCAGCATTGGTGTAATTAAATGTAACAGGTGGAGATCCGTCTCCAAAATCCCAAGTAAATACAGTAGTTTCAGAAACATCAGTACTAGAATTTATAAATTGAAGGATTTTAGGCGCACAAGCTGTTGTTACACCTCCAATCGGTATTTGAATAGATGCATTTACAGGTTTTTCCATAACAGCTAAGCCTGTCATTGTACATCCTAATGAAGGGATATTAATGGTAATAACAAATGTATCAGGTGATGCAGAATTATAAATATGATTAATTAATGAATTAGCGGTATAACTTCCACCATTGGTAACTGGCGAACCATCACCCCAATCAATCGAATATGCACCCCAACTGGAATTAGAGGCTATATTCATATTATAAGTACCTGTACCTTGACAATTAATAAAAAGAGGATTATTAGAAAGTGTGCCCAAATAATCGTAAATCTGCGGACACTGCGCTTTTATAATAAAAGTGCTGAACAGTAGAATATATAAATATAGTATGCATTTACGCATATAATCATTTTAAAATTAAAACAGGTTCTATAAGCCGAGTTCTGTATTCTGCGAGCAGAATTTTCATCATTTATCTATGCAGCCTACCCTCCTCAATATAACTAAGTTATTGCAACGGGTCGTTACAAAATTGAGGTTTACATGGCCTTACAACATACGAGGTTTATCCTATATAAATGTTACCATTTATATATGTGAGCTCTTACCTCACATTTTCACTATCACCAGCAAGCTGGCTACTTGGTTTCTGTGACACTTTCTGTTATATACTTATTTCTAAGCACATACCCATTCTTTCAAATGGCATATTACCCTACGTTGCCCGGACTTTCCTCCCTTTAAAATCAAAGAGCGATGAAACAAACCTGTTTTGCATAAAGTTACAAAAATTATGCAAATTTTAAGGGTAATGTTAAAAAATAAATTGAAGGCAATTATTTGAGACTGGTAGATAACACTAAAACTCTTTTGGTTTGTTCGGTAATCTTTACACGATTATCAATACGATGCCCTATTATCCAAATAATTTGATGTTGATCACATAATATGAAGGTGTTTTGTTTATCGAATATCGAACATTTTTGATCTTTAAAAAAATCACTCAATTTTTTAAAGCCTTTCATACCTAGCGGTTGAAATTTATCTCCTGTTTTCCAACGTCTCAGTGTGAGTGGAAATGACACTTTATCGGCATCTAGCTTTATTTGTAATGTTTTATTTGTAATTGTTATATCATCACTCTCATTTATACTAAGTGATATTGGTAAATGTTGAGTATCGGTTATTGAATTAATAATATATTCTTTCTCAATTTTATTAAGCAAAGGTTTTACAATCATAAATTCTCTATCAATTACTAAATGATGAGTAGCTGATGTAAATTGTTTACCACTTAGGCGATGGCATAACAAAGAATGAATCAATTGTTGAATTTGATGTGTTTTAAATCCTTTATTAAATAACCACTCAAATAACAAAGTATCTTTAAATGGTTCATTTAACAATGCTTGAATATGTATATATAAGGTGTCTTCCTCTTCCTTACAAATATCAAAAAATTTATCTTGAGCAAAATGTTTTACAATTTCAGCCGATTGTTTAAAAAATTGTATCGAGGTAAGTAAAGTTTCTTCAATAGCAGGATTTAGAACTTTTAATTGTGGAACGATTTGATGTCGTATAAAATTTCGTTTATATTTAACTTCTACATTGCTACTATCTTCTCTATAATTGATATGATGTAATTTAGCATAGGTTAAAATTTCTTGCTTTGAAGCACAAAGCATTGGACGTATTAAATATTCTTGTTTTTCTGGTATGCCTTGCAAACCATTAATTCCAGTACCGCGTACAATATTTACAAATACAGTTTCAATAGTATCATTGGCATGATGCGCTGTAAGAATATACTTAAATTGATTTTGCTCTCGCAATTTATTAAACCAATTATATCTTAGAGTCCGAGCAGCCATTTGGGTAGATAACTTATGTGTTTTAGCAAAAGTTCTAGTATCAAAATATTGAATATGAATATTGGTTGATATAGTTTTGGCGAAGGCTTCACAAAATGCAGTTTCCTCCTCCGATTCTTGCCCTCTTAATTTAAAATTACAATGCGCTAACTCAAATTGATAACCTAGATGATGCAAAATATGTGCTAATACCATCGAATCTACCCCACCACTAAACGCCAATAATAACTTATCGGTTTTGTTAAACAGCTGACGTTGGACAATATGTTGTTCTATTTTTTTTTGCACTAACAAATTTAATCATTTCCAAAGAATTAGATTAAAAATATAACCCACTTGTTTTCACAAATTTTACTACATTTGAATCGCTTTTTAATAAATTAATTTTTATAAAAATTCGCAATAATATTGCGCTTCATAAAATGAAAAGACTAAATATAAAAAAAGAACATATTAGAGAAATGTTTAAGTCGTTTAGCAACTTAAATGTATTAATTATTGGCGATGTAATGATAGATAGTTACATGTGGGGTAAGGTTAATCGTATTTCACCAGAGGCACCTGTTCCAATTGTAACAGTTCATAAAAAAGAAAAAAGACTTGGTGGTGCTGCTAATGTGGCTCTAAACATCCAAGCCTTGGGGGCAAACCCTATTTTATGTTCTGTAATTGGTGTTGATACCGATGGACAAACATTTTTAGACTTATTAAAACAACAAAAATTATCTCAAAAAGGCATTTTAAAATCACGCACACGTATTACTACCGAAAAAACACGCATCATAGGTAATAATGCACAACTGCTTAGGGTAGATGAAGAAATTGAAGATGATATTACAGCTCCAGAAACTCAACAATTAATTACCTTAATATCATATATTATACAACACGATAAAATAGATGTTATTCTATTTGAAGATTACAACAAGGGATTAATTACCCCTAAATTAATTTCAAAAATTGTTGAACTTGCTAAGAGTAAAGGAATTCCAACCTGTGTAGATCCAAAGCATAAAAACTTTAATTCTTACAAAGGTGTTACCTTATTTAAACCAAATTTAAAAGAGCTGCGTGAAGGTTTAAAAATTGACATAAGTGCAGATAACATCAATGAATTGCAACGAGTAATTAGTAGTTTTAGAGTTAAACAAAAGTTTGACACCGCCCTTGTAACCTTAGCCGAGAAAGGGGTAGTCATCAACTCTCGTTCGGTAAAAGCACAAGTTCCAGCACATATTAGAAGTATAGCTGATGTAAGTGGTGCTGGTGATACAGTAATTAGTGTAGCATCTTTGTTTATGGCACTAAGAGCTAATCCAATAGTTATGGCAGCAATCGCTAATTTAGCTGGTGGTCTTGTGTGTGAAAAAATTGGTGTTGTTCCTATTAATAAAGAGCAATTATTAGAAGAGTCGTTAAAGTTAGATTTTGTAAAATAACTTAATATGGCCGAAATTACTCCTTATAAAAACCAAGACTCTAAAAAAGATCAAGTAGCGCAAATGTTTGATAACATTGCCTTTCGTTATGATTTTTTAAATTCCTTATTATCACTTGGTATTCATAAAGGCTGGAGAAAAAAATGTATTCGCTTTATCGCCTCTAAAAAACCTAAAAACATTTTAGATGTGGCTACAGGAACTGGCGATTTTGCCATTGCAGCTATGAAATTAAATCCCGAAAAAATTATTGGTATAGACATCAGTGAAGGCATGATGAAATTTGGAAAAGAAAAAATCAACAAATTAAATTTAAGTCATACAATCACTTTGCAATATGGCGATGCCGAAACTTGCAACTTACCAGATAATTCAATTGACGCTATAACTGTAGGTTTTGGCGTTAGAAATTTTGAAAATTTAGAGAAAGGTTTGCTAAATATGTTACGCATATTAAAACCAGGTGGGCAACTTTGTGTTTTAGAATTTACAACGCCAAGAAAATTTCCGATAAAACAGTTTTATGATTTTCACTTTAAATACATTACACCTACTTTAGGCAAATTATTTTCGAAAGACGACAGAGCTTATAGTTACTTACCGGAATCTATTAAAGCATTTCCGGATAATGAACGTTTTACAAGTATCCTAAAAAAAGTTGGCTACAAGAAGTCTCATTTTCATTCTGTAGGATTAGTATTAGCCGCTATTTATTTAGCCGAAAAATAAGTTACGGAATAAAATCACATCTCCATCAGTTTTTCTAAATGATGTTGCTTAACTCCAAAAAATGCTTTAGCTTCTTGTATTTTAGAATAAAGAAATTGTTTTTGCTCTTTAGTTTTGGGTTTTCGTTCGGCTATTATCATCACGTTCTTAGGAGTGTGAGCATCAGATATAAATTCAAATACTTTTGTAGAATAATCGAAATATTCCAAAATCATTGCTCTCAATCCATCTGTTAGCATCTCTGCTTGACGTTCCATAAAAACACCATGTTTTAATAAAAAATCGATTGCTGATTTATGATTTGATTTTTCTATTTCTTTTCTAATCTGTTTATGACAACATGGTGCCACCACAATTAATTTAGCATTTGCCTGAATTCCTTTACATATAGCTTCATCTGTAGCCGTATCACAAGCATGTAAGGCAATTAAAACATCTATTTGATGAATTGTATAATCAATGATAGAATTTTCTTCAAATTTTAAATTTTCAAAGTTAGATTGCCTTGCAATATTATTGCACAGGCTCACCATATCTTTTCTAAATTCAATACCAATCATATTTATTTTTAATTGCAGATGATTTGACATATAATCATATAAAGCAAAGGTTAAATAACCTTTGCCACTTCCCATATCCGCAACATTTAAAACTTTATTCTTAGGTAAATTTTCAATTAATGGTTTTAAAATCTCAACATATCTATTTATTTGTTTAAATTTATCTTGAGCATGAGGATATACTACTCCTCGCTCATCACAAATTTTTAAAGCATGTAGAAAAGAATTTTGATTAGCCTGTATTAATCTTGATTTAGTTTTATTATGTATGGTAGAAGGCAATTCTTGATGTGAAGGATTGAGCTGTTTAATTTTCACTTGATGATTATTTTTAATTTCTAACACCACATCAGTATTTAATGTAAACAGATTAGCCATCTTAAAATTTTCTGCCGATAAAAAATCTGTAATTATTGTAATTGCCTCGTTTAAAGAGTAATTTTTGACAATATCTCTTGTTTTGTAACGAAAGGTAAAACTAAGTTTATGCTCGTTCTTTATCGTTACCCTTTTAATAAAGCAATTCTTCAATCCTTCTTCTTTACCTTGGTAAATCGAAAGAGTGAGTTTAACAAATATGTTATTTTGACACGAATCAGAAAGAAACTGGATAAACTGTTGAATGGAATGCATGGTCAAATGTAATTAATTTTAAAGTTGTATGGCATTAATAAAAAATGTTTGTATATTCGTTTTATTCACTATGCCTAAATGTTTATATATATTTTTATTTATTACATTAACTAATTTTGCACAAAAACAAAATGAGTTTGATAAATATGGGCCATTTGGCTCACAAGTATATACCGATTTAAAGCTAGCCTTAGATGTAGAAAAGCAAGTTTATAAAATAGATTTAAGTTATCAAAAGCTAGAACCAAAATTATATGCTAAACTTGCTAAGTTAAAAGATTTGCAGGCATTAAAATTAAGTGGTAATGAAGTAAACACTTATCCTCCTAATTTTAGCGATTTATACAATCTAATTTATTTTGCTAGTTACAATAATGAGTTTAAAACTTTCCCTGAAGATTTAAAGAAACTTAGTAACCTTAATTATATAGAATTTTTTGGAAGTAAAATTGATAGTGTCCCCAGCGAAATTGCATACCTAAGTCGTCTTAAAACTCTAAAAATATCTTCTACACAAGACACACTTCATTTACCAAATACATTACGCTATTTAAAAAATTTGGATGAATTATCAATTGAAAATTGTGTATTAGATAGTTTTCCAAAAGAAATTTTTAAAATACCCAATCTTGAATTTTTAAACCTAACTAATACCAACACCTTTTATATTTCAAAACATTTTGAACGATTAAAAAATTTAGAAGTTTTAGTATTAGATGCCAACCACTTAAAAAGTTTACCTTATGAAATATACAAAGCTGAAAAACTCCGAATTTTATCCATAAAAAATAATCCAATTACAAAATTACCCGATACAATTTCTCAGCTCGAAAATTTAGTGATACTTGATGTGAGAGGCAATAATTTCAGTAAAGATTATATTGAAGAATTAAAGGCATTATTACCCGGTTGTGAAATTAGGCATTAAACTTTTTCTTAAACGCTTCTAAAAACCAAGAGGGAGGTTGCATTGGTTTATTTTTTTCTTTATCAATAAAAACGAGCGTTACAGTACCTGTATTTAAGAGTTCGTTTTCTTGATTAAAACATTCATAATCAAAAGTGATACGCACACCAGGCATTTGTTTAACAGTAGTAACAATGCGTACTTCATCATCATATTTCGCTGGTTTTTTATAATTAATTGTTAAATTAATAACTGGCATCAAAACTCCACTTTCTTCCATGGCTTTATAACTAAAGCCTAATGTTCGCATGGCCTCTACCCTACCTACTTCATAATACTGAGCATACACTCCATAGTAAACAAATCCCATTTGGTCTGTCTCGCCATATCGAACTCTTAAAGTTGTTTCAGTTTTAATCATACAAAATTTATCTTATCTTTAAAGCAACAAAAGTACTGTTTGTTTTATGCAATTTACTTTAAAGATACTTATTTTTTCAGCATTCATTAGTTTATATAGTTGCGCTTCTAAAGTTGCAGTAAAAAAAACAAGCGAATCGCATATTATTATAAATCAAGCAGCCATTGATAGCTCGGTATTTAAATTAATAACGCCATACAAAAATGCACATGACGAACAAATGCACGCTGTAATTGCTACTGCCGATGAAGCACTTGTGAAAGCAGATGTAGAAAGCACACTTGGCAACTTTTTTTGTGATGCTGTTATCTATCAAACAAAACAACTTTTGGGAAAGGATTCGGCAATCGTAGATGTGGCTATTTTTAACAAAGGTGGTTTAAGAAATTCAATACCAAAAGGTCAAGTAACTATTGGAAACATTTTTGAGCTTATGCCATTTGACAATGAATTAATTTTATTAAAACTAAGTGGAGAAAATTTTAAAGAGATGTGTTATAAAATTGTAGAAAAAGGGGGGATACCAATTGGGGGAATGCGCATGATAATGAAAGGGAATACTCCGACCAACATTACTATTAAGGGTAAAGCCTTTGATATAAACAAAGATTATTGGGTTGTAACATCAGATTATTTAGCCAATGGTGGCGATAGTTACACGTTCTTTAAAAATCCAAAAGAGAAAAAAGTAATGAATGTTTTACTTAGAAACGTTATTATAAACTATTGCGAAACACTCACAAGAAACAACCAAACTATTCAACCAATATTAGATGGCAGAATTTCAGTATCAAAATAGACGTGATTTTTTAAAATACTTTATAGGAACCTCAGCACTAATAGCTGGATTTCCTGCTTTATCTAAAAACACATTACTCTCGAAAGGGATTTCTCATCTTACTATATTATATACTAATGATGTGCACAGCCGTATTGAACCATTTCCAGAAAACGACCCTAAGTATGCTAATAAAGGAGGCTTTGCAAGAAGAGCAGCAGAAATTGATCGTATAAAACAAGAAAACGATAACATCTTATTATTAGATGCAGGTGATATTTTTCAAGGGACACCTTACTTTAATTTATTTGGTGGCGAATTAGAATATAAACTTATGAGCATGATGCAATATGATGCTACTACTATTGGAAATCATGATTTTGATTTGGGCATTGATAATATTACTAAACAAATGCCTCATGCAAATTTTGCTTTTATTAATTGTAACTATAACTTTTCAAACACTTCTTTACACAATAAGATTATTCCATATAAAATTTTTGAAAAACAAGGTATCAAAATAGGTGTTTTAGGATATGGTATTGAGCTAGAAGGATTAGTTGATAAGAAAATGTATCAAGAAACTATATATCAAGACCCTTTGCCCATAGCCAATGCTACCGCTAAACTATTAAAACAAGATTTGAATTGCGATTATGTTATTGCTCTATCACATTTAGGTTTTTCATATCAAACCAAAAAAATAAGCGACATGAGTATGGCTCCACTTACCGAGCATATAGATTTAATAATTGGTGGGCACTCTCACACTTTTTTAGAACATCCAGTTAAACTAAAAAATCGAGCTAAAAAAGATGTGTATGTTACACAAGTTGGATGGGCAGGTATCTGGTTAGGAAAAATAGATGTGTATTTTTCAGCCAATACAAAAAAAATAGCACATAACTCAAATAACAGAAAAATTTAAAAATGCAAGTCTGAAATGAAAATTTTCTTGAATTTTTTATTCATTTTTTTCTTGTAAGATTAAATAATCCATATATATTTACAAACTGATACTTGTTAATAACAACAAACACTACATATTTAATAACTTATTTAAACTTTAAACTAGATTATGAAGGAAAAGACAGCTGAAACCGTGTGGAAAAATTGCCTGAAGGTAATTCAAGATAACGTAAGCCCTCAAAATTTTACAACATGGTTCGAGCCTATTAAAGCATTAAAACTACACGATAATATTTTAAATATTCAAGTGCCTTCTCAATTCTTTTACGAATGGTTAGAGGAACATTATATTGGGATATTAAAAAAGGTCATTAAAAAAGAATTAGGCGCTGATGGGAAAATTGAATATAGTATTGTAATGGATAATGGAACTGGCAAAACTGAAAAAGCAGTGATGTTAAAGGTTCCTAATATCAATACGAACTTAAAGAATTCTCCCGTAAATATGCCAATTGATGTTAGTGGAGGCGCTATCAGAAATCCATTCATCATCCCAGGTCTTAAAAAAGTATCTGTTGAGTCGCAATTAAATCCTAATTATAGTTTTGAAAATTTTGTAGAAGGTGATTGCAACCGCTTAGCACGTTCTGCTGGATTTGCCGTATCTCAAAAACCAGGCGGCACTGCATTTAACCCATTATTATTATATGGAGGTGTTGGTTTAGGAAAAACGCACTTAGCACAAGCCATTGGTATTGAAATTAAAAAGAACTTCCCAAATAAAACTGTTCTTTATGTTCAATCTGAGAAATTTATTGCTCAATTTATTGATGCCATCAAAAACAATAATCAGAATGATTTTGTACACTTCTACCAAATGATTGACATTTTGATAATTGATGATATACAATATTTAGCAGGAAAAGAAAAGACTCAAGATGTGTTTTTCCACATATTTAATCACTTACACCAATTGGGTAAACAAATTATCTTAACATCCGATAGAGCACCTGTAGAAATGCAAGGCATTGAGCAACGCTTGTTATCTCGCTTTAAATGGGGATTAAGTGCTGATTTACAAACTCCAGGTTTAGAAACTCGTATTGCAATTTTAGAAAAGAAAGTTTATAATGAAGGAATTCAATTGCCAAAAGAAGTGTGCGAATACTTAGCATATAGTATTACATCAAATGTACGTGAATTAGAAGGTGCTTTAATTTCATTATTAGCTCAATCTTCATTGAACAAAAAGGTTATTACATTAGATTTAGCAAAACAGATGATTGACAAATTTGTGAAATCTACTGCACGCGAAGTATCTATAGATTATATTCAAAAAGTAGTTTGCGATTATTTTGATTTAAATATTGATTTGATGAAATCTAAAACTCGTAAGCGTGAAGTTGTTCAAGCTCGTCAAATAGCTATGTATTTTGCAAAATCTATGACAAAGTCTTCATTAGCCACCATTGGGATGCACTGTGGAGGAAAAGACCATGCTACAGTGTTACACGCTTGTCGTACTGTAAATAACCTTATGGATACAGACAAACGCTTTAAAGCCTATATCGAAGAATTAGATAAAAAGATTAGCATTAATAATTAAACAAACTCGATAGAGAATTCAAAAAAAATCCTCCATTATTTGGAGGATTTATTATTTTATACAATCTTGATTTTGATTAATAGAAAAAAATAAATAAGAATATGAAAAAATTAGCTATTGCGTTATCAATTTTTATTGTTTTACTGTTTTCAAGCTGTAAAAAAGATTACGTTTGTGTGTGTACAGAAAGAGCGACAGGAGAAAAGAATTATGGTGACCATTTTAAAGCAGGGCCATATTCAAAAAAAGTATATGAGAAATCGTGCGAAGCAAACGACGATGTTTTTGAAGATGGTTTAGAAAATTGTCATTTAGAATGATGATAGATTCAAATAACAAATAACAACACATACAAAGGAGCATTTTGAATAAGTGCTCCTTTTTATATACTTTTATACGAAATAACCATTTTTATTTATGTATAAGAAAGTAGTAATAACGATTTTAATATTCGTAAGTACTATTTCTTATGTTATATGTCAATCCCAGCCCATTTGTATTCTTGACCTAACCACAAAAAATACTGAAACTTCCCAAGGTAATTTATTTTCAGCAAAACATCTCTTAAAATCAGCAGGTTTCTCATTTACAGTTAGTGATTCTGTTAATCTAGCCATACAATCCAAAATCATATTATCAAGTTCAAATATTGAGTCTTATTCATTTAACCAAGCCGAGCGCGACTCTTTAAAAAACTTTGTATTAAATGGAGGGATTTGGATTGCTACGAATAACAAAGACACATCCCTTAACTCTTGTTTTGGCATAACAAAAACAAATTTTAATACACAACGTTTTTACTTAAACTTTAAACCAGATTTTGACTCTACCATCTTTCAACTCTTTAACGAGCCCTACGAATTACAAATTAGATTTGGAGACACATCTGAATACAACAATTGTATTGGTACACGTTCATATACTGTTAGCACTGCCGATACGCTTGCTCTTTATGAAACTGGAGAAGTAGCCATTACCCATCATACTTTTGGATTAGGACATAATTACCTTTTAGGCACTCAATTTAAAGAGATCATATTAAGACCTCAAGTTAAAGAAGATTATGGGGCTAATAGAGAATTTTCTAACGGATTTGATCCTGCACAAGATGTTTATATGTTCTTATTATCTGGTATTATAAAAAAACATCTTAATTATATCGTATATAAACATACTGCATATTGCAATTTTAATTCAACTCTAGTTATAACCCATGATGTAGATGCAACTACATCAATGGAACTTTTTGATGATTATGCGAGTTATGAAAAAGCAAATCAGATTAGCTCAACCTATTTAATTACAACTCATTATGTTCATGATAAATTAGCTCAAAATTTTTTTGACGGATATGAAGACGATATATTAAAAGTATATAATATGGGGCATAATATTCAAAGTCATAGTGTATCTCACATGCCTGATTTTGATAATGAATTAATAGTACCAATGGGTTCACCTGGTAATACTCGTTACACTTATACTCCCTACTTTAATGGCACTCAATCTACTAACACTACAGTTTTTGGCGAAGCTGAAGTGAGCCGAGATTTATTATCCAATATTATTGGGCAACCCATCAAAGCATTTCGATCAGGTTATTTAGCTATTCCTGATTATCTGTTTAATGTTTTAGACAGCCTAAAATATGAAATGAGCAGCTGCCATAGTGCCAATGACGTAATGAGCAATGTTCCATTTTTTGCCCATACTAATTTAGATATGTATGGAAAAGAAACACAAGTACTCGAAATTCCAAATACAATTTCTGATGTATTTCGTGATGATCCAATTAGTGAAACAAACTACTTTAATAAAGTTCAAATATGGAAATCAAGTTTTGATAAAAATCATCAAAACAATCTATCAACCGTTCTTCTTATTCACCCTAATAGATATTTTAAATTGTATGCCGAACAACTTCTAATACAATCACTTCCTGAGAATTGCTTTATCACAAATCTTGAACAATATGGTGATTTTTGGAAAAACAGAGATTCAACAAATATTAAAACTCGTATATTAAATGATACTTTATTCATTAACCTCTCATTGAAGGCAGAAAACATTAATGAACATCTATCATTTATAGTTAATAATGGTCGAGATTTTCAAAAGATTTTTATATACGACAAAGATTCTACCTTACTAAACTATGTACAAAGCAATTGGAATACGAATGATATTATTATTCATCGAAATTGTTACCGACCAAATTACTCAACTTATACAATTAATGAAACGCCCAGTACAAATGAAGTATATATTCATCCTAACCCATCCGAAAAAAATGAGGCTTGGTTACATTTTAATTTAATGGAAGAAGCCGAAGTGAGCATGTCAATTTTTGACACAAAGGGTAGTCTTGTATCTGAACCCTATAAGCAAATTGAATTCAACCTTGGTAGCTATGATTTAATTCTACCATATCAACAATTAAATAAAGGCATATACCTCATTAAACTTCAAATTAATAGTGAAGTATATCACCTAAAATGGATTCTAATAGAATAAAAAACAACTCACATTAAATTCTCATTTAATCTACATGGATTCTAATAAAGTAATGTATCTCATTTTTTCTGCGGCTAGTGCCATAGCAGGTGCATTACTTTGGATTAATTATTTTAGGCAAATTGACATTCTAGAAAAGGAAAGATGGATTCATATTATTCAGGCATTAATTATTGGTTACTTAACTCCTACTTTTGCATTATGGGCATACACATTTCTTGGAAATTACAGGTTAGATTTTAATGGTCAATTTCTAAATGATTTATTTTATGCAGTTGCTTGTGTTGGTACCATAGAGGAATTATCAAAGTTAATAGGCGTACTCATTACCTTTCAAATACTAAAAAAACATTTAAACGAACCCATTGATTACTTGATATATGGTGGCTTAGTAGCATTAGGATTTTCACTACGAGAAAATTTTATTTATTACAATAATTACGGGCCTCAAATTGCCAGCGGAAGAACAATAATTAGTAGCTTAGTTCATATTATCAACACAAGCATTTGTATTTATGGAATATACAGGTTTAACTTATTCAAAAAAGGAACTCCTTTCATAAACAGTCTTTTCGGAATTGGAATTGCAATTATTTCACACGGTATGTTTGATTTCTTTTTAAGTCAGCAATTTCTTGGACAAATCACTCCTATTTTCTCTACAATTATCTACTTAATTGGTATCAACTTTTGGTTACAAATGATAAGCAATGCAATTAATTTTTCTCCTTATTTTAATTATGTAAAAATCAGTTATTCTCGTCATATATATCGCTCTATTTTTAGTTGGTATATAATCGTTCTTTTTATAAGCAGCTTATATATTTATTATTTTCAGTCATTTGTTAATGCTACAGATGATATTGTCAAAAACATATCTGAAGAAGGATTTGTACTCATTACACTAGCTTTAAGAGCCAGCAGATTAAGTATAAATAAAGGAAAATATACTCCTATTAAAATTCAATTTCCAATTTACAAGACTAATAACGATGATGAGGATTTTAATATTATGGGATATAAATTTAAAATAAGAGGTGAAAACGAACAAGAAATATACTTCTTAAGATACATGAATCAACAAGTAAATATACAAGCTTTAGAACCTAAACATACAATTTTAACGAATGGACTAATGGCCGAAATAACAAGTAAATATTTCACCTCAGACAACGTCGTAGTTTATCTTATAAAAACAAATGAAAATCAAAAGGAGTTTAAAAACTTTGTTTTAAAACCAAAATCAATTTCTAAAAAACATGCCAACGGAAAATATCCGCAAGCCAAATTCATGAAGATAGATGGAGACAAAACTGGTAACAGTAGTAATCACTTTCAATATCAAGATTTAATCTATATTGAAGATGTTTACATTAAAGAAACACCTCTTCAAACTCATTGAAAAGAATATATCCTTTAAAAACTATACACTCGAAACTTATGACTTTGTTAATTTTTTACTGACAAAAAAACAAAATACATAGCCAAAAAATAGCCATATTGTACTGTCAATATTATTCAAATGAATTTTACCGAGGCTCAACAAAAGGTTCAACAATTATCGCAAGAACTCGAACAACACAATTATAATTACTATGTGTTAGATAATCCTACCATTAGCGATTATGAATTTGATAAACTACTCGAACAACTCATAGCTATTGAACAACAATTTCCAGAACTCGTAACACCTACTTCACCTAGCCAACGTGTAGGCGGACAAGTAACCAAAACATTTCAATCGGTTAAGCATCATTTCCCAATGCTTTCATTGAGCAATAGTTATAGCCAAGAGGATATGTATGATTTTGATCGTAGAGTTCGCGAAGGATTAGGTATAACAAACACTGGATTATTTGACGAAGCGATTGAATATGTGTGTGAACTAAAATTTGATGGCTTATCAATTAGTTTAATTTATAAAGAGGGACAATTATCGCAGGCAATTACCCGAGGCGATGGAGTGCAAGGCGATGATGTAACTACCAACGCTAAAACAATCAAATCTCTTCCTCTCAAATTAAAAGGAAATTATCCTACTCATTTTGAGATACGCGGCGAAATTTTTATGCCACGCCCTGTATTTGATGCGATTAATAAAGAACGAGAAGAAATAGGCGATGTGCCCATGGCTAACCCTCGTAATGCAGCTTCGGGGAGTATGAAAATGCAAGATTCAACTCAAGTAGCAAAACGCAAATTAGATTGTTTCTTATATAATGTATTAGGAGAAAACATACCTTTTACATCTCATTTTGAAAGCGTTCAAGCTGCCGAGACATGGGGATTTAAAATTTCAAAAGAAGCTAAAGTATGTCATGGCATAGATGAAGTAATTAATTTTATTAATTACTGGGATAAAAAACGATTTGATTTGCCTTACGATACAGACGGTGTTGTTATTAAAGTAAACAATTACTTACAGCAAAAAAACTTAGGCTTTACAGCTAAATCGCCTCGCTGGGCTATTGCTTATAAATTTAAAGCTGAACAAGTAAGTACAGAATTACAAAGCATAAGTTATCAAGTAGGTCGCACAGGCGCCATTACCCCTGTAGCCAATTTAAAACCTGTTGCACTTGGAGGCACTACAGTAAAGAGAGCTTCGCTTCATAATGCGGATATTATTGAAAAATTAGATGTACGTGTAGGTGATTTTGTGTTTGTAGAAAAAGGTGGTGAAATCATTCCTAAAATTATAGGTGTAGATATGTCTAAACGGCAAGCTCACTCTCAGCCAACACTTTATATTACGCAATGTCCGGAATGTCATACCGAGTTGAAAAGAAATGAAGGTGAAGCCAATCATTTTTGTCCAAACGAAGCATCTTGTCCGCCACAAGTCATAGGAAAAATGGAACATTTTGTATCAAGAAAAGCTATGAATATTGATAGCTTAGGAGGCGAAACCATTGTACAACTTTACCAAGCAGGTCTTGTAAAAGACATAGCCGACTTATACGATTTAAAAAAAGAACAACTCTTACCTTTAGAGCGTATGGCTGAAAAATCAGCCAACAATCTCATCGAAGGCATAGAGAAAAGTAAACTAGTCCCTTTTGAAAGAGTGCTCTATGCCATTGGCATTCGCCATGTGGGAGAAACCACTGCTAAGAAAATTACTAAGAAAGTAAAAAATCTTGAACGACTTATGCGTATGAATAAAGAAGAACTCTTAACAATAGATGAAGTAGGAGAAATAATTGCCGATAGCATCATATCCTACTTTAGTCAAACAGATAATCAACAAATTATTCAACGCCTAAAAAATACTGGCTTACAATTTGAAATAAATGAAGTTCAGATGCAAAACGGGAGCGATAAACTAAAAGACAAAACCATTGTAATTAGTGGCGTATTTACAAAACATAGCAGAGAGCAGTATAAAGATTTAATTGAACTACATGGAGGAAAAAACTCAAGCTCTATTTCTAAGAAAACAAGTTTTGTTTTAGCAGGAGATAATATGGGACCTGAAAAATTAAAGAAAGCCGAATCTTTGGGAGTAAAAATTGTAAATGAAGATGAGTTCTTACAAATGATAAATTAATTCTCTGCTAAAGGAATCATAGAAAAAGGTAACTTAACCATTCCTTCAAAGTTTTTACCCGCAGCTAAAATATCTTCGTCGTTCTCTTCATACATCCAATTTATCATCACTGATTTCCCAGATTTTAATTGATGTTCTTCTAATTTTTTAAATGCACTCAGTAAACAAGCAGATGAGCTACTATTATAATATTCTAACTGTACATTTACTGTAGTAGAAGCATTTGGCTTTTTTAAATACTCATCAAGCGCATTAAAAAATGGAGTATAAAACTCTAATGAATTTTCAGGAATAGAACGACCAGAAATTGTTAATTCACCTTTCTTAAAATCAAACTGAATTGCGGGCGTATTAAGACTTGCTTCTAATGTATATCTTTCCATAAAACTCTATTTTACTTTCTACTTCAACAAAAATACAGAATAATCGGTATTATTTTTTTTAAAACT
>JADLER010000092.1 GCA_020846025.1 Bacteroidia bacterium
ATATTGGTATTACAAATTCGCCCATTAAATATTTGTTACTAACAAAATGAATGAGTGGAATAACAGCAAATCCTAATTGTAAACTCAATATTACTTGACTCAACACTAATAAATCACCTGTTTTTTCTTCTCCAAAAAAATAAATTACCAAAAATGCTGGAACAATGGCAATTAAACGAGTCAGTAATCTTCTAATCCAAGGTTGTAATCTTAGGTTTAAATATCCCTCCATAATAATTTGTCCTGCTAATGTGCCAGTAATGGTAGAACTTTGTCCAGCTGCAATTAAGGCAACTGCAAATAATAATGGGGCTAATGTGCTACCTAATAGAGGGTTCATCATTTTATGTGCTTCTTGAATATCAGTAACCTCAATACCAGCTTTAAAAAAAGTAGTGGCTGCAATAATTAGGATGGCAGCATTTACAAACAATGCTAGATTTAGAGCAACTGCACTATCAATAATATTGAACTTAATAGCTTTTTTTATTTCATGACTAGTGGGTTCAAATTTGCGAGTTTGTACTAATGAAGAATGTAAATACAAATTGTGTGGCATTACTGTTGCACCAATGATGCCAATTGCAATATATAAAGCACCTTCATCTTTAAAACCAGGTATTAATCCTTTTGAAATTTCTACAACATCTGGTTTGGCAATAAATAATTGAATAAGAAACGAAACACCTATAACACCAACTAAAGATATGATGAACGCTTCTAATTTTCTAATGCCAGAGTTTAAAAGGAATAGTAAAATAAAACTATCTAAAACAGTGATGCAAACACCTGTGAGCAACGAAATTGATGGAAATAAGAGATGAATACCAATTGCCATTCCTATTACTTCTGCCAAATCACATGCAGCTATGGCTAATTCGGCTAGGATATATAATAAAAAATTGACAAATTTCGAATAATAACTTTTGGAAGCTTGAGCTAGATCTTTGCCTGCTACAATTCCTAATTTAATACAATGACTCTGTAATAATAAGGCAATAATATTACTCATTACCAATACCCAAATTAAACTATAGCCATATCGGCTACCACCTTCAATATCAGTTGCCCAATTCCCAGGATCCATGTATCCAACACTAATCATATAAGCAGGACCTAGAAAAGCTAACATACGTTTTAAACCACTTTTTTGAGAAGTGTTTATAGATGCGTGAACTTCATCTAAAGATTTATGAGAATTTTTATTCAATTACTTTCTAAGTTCAAAATTGCTTCCTAAATAAACTCGCCTTACCATTTCATCGTTGGCTAAATCCTCGGCTGAACCCGATTTAATCACTTCTCCAGCGTATAATAAATAGGTTCTATCGGTAATACTTAGTGTTTCATGTACGTTGTGATCAGTAATTAAAATGCCTATATTCTTATCTTTTAATTTTCTAACTACACTTTGTATATCTTCTACAGCAATAGGATCTACACCAGCAAATGGTTCATCTAACAAAATAAACTTTGGGTCAGTTGCTAAGGCTCTTGCTATTTCAGTTCTTCGACGCTCGCCACCTGATAATTGATCTCCTAAATTTTTGCGTACATGATGCAATGCAAATTCATCTAACAAACTCTCTACTTTTCTTTCTTGTTCGCCTTTAGTTAGCTTGGTCATTTCGAGTACTGCTCGTAAGTTATCTTCTATGCTTAATTTACGAAATACTGAGGCTTCTTGAGGTAAGTAACCTACGCCTAATTGAGCTCGTTTATACATAGGTTCTGAGGTGATATCCCTATCATCAAGAAATATTTTACCCGAATTTGGTTTTACCATGCCTACAATCATGTAAAATGATGTTGTTTTACCAGCACCATTGGGTCCAAGTAAACCTACTATTTCACCTTGTTGTACTTGTACACTTACATTTTTAGCTACTGTTCGGCTTTTATATTTTTTTACTAAGTTTTCAGATCGCAGAATCATGATAATACTTTTTTAAATATCTCAAATATAACTAAAGATTCAAGATGCAAAATTATAAAATATGTGAAGTTGTAAAGTTAGTTTTTTGGTTAACCGAAAAGAAAATTTAGGTTAAAAAGCAAGTTGAAATCCTAATTTAACTCCAAAATTATCAATGGCATTAGCACGATGATGAGTACATCTCCATAGTGCATCAATCCTGAATACTTTAAAGATATTTTCGATACCTGCACTTACCTCTACATAAGGTTCGTTACCAATTGCATTTAATGTTTTAGGAAAAATTAGGGCCCGTTTATTTTTATCGTTTACACTTCCCCACAAGGCTTTGCAGGTAACTACCTCGCGCCATTTTAATTTTTTTATTAATGGAATTTTATTAAATAATAACCCCTCAAAATGGTGGAATACTCCTAACGAAGCATATTGGTCGCTTGCAAACTCATAATATTTCATCATATTGTATGACATGTAATCATACACATAAGTTTCATTACCGCCATGTAATTCCATGAGTGGGAAAGGAACAGTGCCAAAAATTTTCCCAGCTTCTGCAATATAATCAGTATAGCCTAATAATGAAATTAAACGTACTCTGTCACTCACATTAAGTACAACTTTTTGGTAATCATATTCGCCACGAAATGCGTTTTGCAACGATTTTGAATAATTAATTTGCAATACTGGCCATTTAGTTCCTAAGCTAATACGAGTAAAATCACCACTTATAAATTTCTCTTTATAAGCAAATCTTATATTTAATCGCAATTCGGTGTTTCGTATATTTTCTTTGTCTGCTATACTTCCATCACGTTTGTAATACTTATATACATTAGCTGCTAAAGGTGTAATAGTTCTCCCAATTAAAGTTATTTTAGAAGATAAGCCATCAATCCACTCTCTTTCATACCACGCATAGGTTTGATCTACTCGGGTTAAATTAGTTAAAGGACTTGTACGAAATAAAGAGGCAAATAAATTATCTTGTGAAAATCCATTTTGACTTTGTCCAAGAATTTCATAGTCGCTTTTATAGGTCATACCAACTAATTGACGATGTGGTTTTTTACTTATAAAGGTTTTAAAACCTACACTGTATTTAAATTTTTCATCTTTAAATCCATAAGCCACATAGCCTTGTAATTCGTACCATCTACTAAATTTACTACTAGTTCTTCCTCCAAATCTAACTCTCGGACCTTCAACCCTATTGTAACTCAGTAAATTAAAATAAGGGCCTATTTCAAAGTTATTTACAACTTTGTATCCCGATACAAATAGGGTAAACACATCAACCCAAGTACGATAAACGGGAAGTGTTTTAATGGTGTCTATCATGTGATAGATTTTCTTCTCACGAATTGATAAACTATCATGACGATTTTGATTCCAAAATTCATCAGATTTATGAAGTGCAGAATCTTCCACAATAATTTTATCACCAAATTCGTAAAACTTAGGGTCTTTAGGTTGATTGATAATAAAGTTTTTATATGAAGTAGTTTTTCGTCCATAAATTCCTACCTGCTTTTTATTCATTGCAAAATCAATTACTAATCTATCTTTACTTAACATCCAAGTGCTATCTACTTGAGTAAATTCTTGAACAACATTCGCCGCATTAATAAAATTGATGTTTGCATCTTTAGGGATACTCATTTCTAATCGTTTGATAGCCCATGTTGTATCTGAAATCCACATATTACCTGAAAAACATAATTCCTGAGGCCGCTTAGGTTTAAATCTGATATGGTAACATCTAGTATTCCCAATAAATAAACTATCTTCTAAGTAATATTTATAGTAGAAGAAGCCATTATCAGAAATTGGGCTTACAAAATCTTTTCCGAAAACTAAAATATGATTATCATATATATTGATGTTTTGGTACATATCACCCATTACAGAAGTGATACTTGTATTTTCAATACCTGTAATTTTATTAGCTCTTATGACTTCTTTTTTCAAGGTAGGGTTGGAGCGATAATAAATATCAGAGATAGCTTCGGTTATAAAAATTGGCAAAGATGGTTTTTCATCTGAATAAATACTGTCCACATTATCAAATACAAATTGAATTGGTTTAAAAATCTTCTTTTCTCTCATCTCTTTTGGAATTCGATTTAAATCAAATTCTACTTTGTTGTAGGTTTCGTACTGATAAGCATCTAATCTTCTTTTGTTATTTCTAGGCTTATTAGCAATTACATTCCTAATAATTCTATGTGCAGGATTTTCGCCAGCTTTTACAACTACCTCTAATAAATTTATCCCTTCTAATATCATGGGCATATTTACATTTTGATTCACGCCCCGCTTAATTGGTCGAGATAAACGCTTATATCCAACGTAAGTGGAAATTAAGGAGTCTCCTAGTTTAGAAGTTTTAATTGTAAAATTTCCATCAAAATCGGTAGAAGTACCAACAGTAGTTCCTTTAATGATAACAGGCACAAAAGGTAGCGGTTCTTTGCTATCTGCATCATACACTTTCCCGTTTATGGTGTATTCTTGTGCATACGCCATAAAACTGTATAAAAAAAGTATTGATAAATTATAAAATCTTACCCGCTTTATCATTAAATTTAGTACTTTTTAAAAATAAACATAAACAATATATTTTCAAATAAATAAAATACACAATTTAAATTTGTTATTAAAAATTTATGAGCAAGTACGACGCAGTAATAATAGGGAGTGGATTAGG
>JADLER010000093.1 GCA_020846025.1 Bacteroidia bacterium
GTTTCCAAACACCGTAACCAAGATGTTATTTTGTGCAATTTTCCATTCAACCCTACTTTGTTGGCTTCTGCATTTTTTGAATAGTTGATAGTATGAACTCCTATTATCATTTTGTTTTATTTTTTATGTTCAATTGGGAGTTTACAACAACAATTCTTAACAAGCTAAAAAGATAAATCTTCGCTATGCCCAAAAATCGTAATAATTAAACCATTGGTGCGGATAGGCTTTAGCAATTTTTTCAACCTCGGCAACATACTGTTGTAGCATGTTTTGGCATACTTTTTCTAATTGTGCCTCATCACGAACTCGCTCATTTTGAATCAGTTTTTCGGCAGTAAACAAATAATTGTTTTTAGTAGTTTTTACAGCAAAGGCTATACACAACGGCACACCAAATTTAGCGGCCATAATAAATGGGCCAGCAGGAAATTTTGCGGGTTTCCCAAAAAAATTAGCTGTTAATGTTTTAGCGCCTGCCCGGTATCTATCGCCATGCATCACCACCAATTCATTATTACTAAAAGCTTTGTGTAGCGCTATAATATGACTTTTACTTTCTTCGTCAATGGCAATGACTTTAATTTTCTTTTCTTTTAATACATCATCCATGTATTGTTTAAGGTCTTCTTTTTCATTGCTATACATTAGCATATTAAATGCGGGTCCGAGCCTGTTTAATCCTTGGCCTGCTACTTCCCAATTTCCTATGTGTGCACTTATTAGTATAGCACCTTTGCCAATGGCAGCAATGTCATCTAACCATTTTCCGTTGTGGTGTTCTACCTTAAATGTTTTTTTTACACCTGCCATTACGGCTACTTTATCTAATATGGTTTGTCCTAATAAGTAATTGTTTTTATATACCGCTAATCGGGCACGTAAAGGCGAATAGCCGTGTGCCTGAATAAAATAATGACGAATGTGTTTGTTGGGTTTAGAAAATAAAAAATAATAAAACGCTACTAAATGTAACATAAAGTAAGCAGGTGATAAGCCAAAGGTGTTGAGAATAAATACAAATATTTTATACCCAATAACTCTTGATCGGGATTGCCCATCCCATTTATTTTTTTCTGTAGATTCTGGCATATCAATACCGAAAGGTAAGGCACATAAACAAAAAAAACAAAACACCATTTGATGTTTTGTTTTTTATTAAGTTACTACATTAATATTAAGCAACTGCTTTTTCTTGTACTTTATTAAAGCAGTACATATAAAAATCTTCGAATGTATGTATGTTTACAAAATCTTCGCCTACTACTTTAAATCCAAAGTGGCTTTCGATAACAACTACTAAATCAACATAGTCTAAGCTATCCAAATCTAATGTTTCTCTTAAGTTAGCTTCAGGAGTGATTTTAGCGGCATCCACTTCAAACTCTTCAACTAAAAAATTGTTTACGGTTTTAATAATTTCTTCTTTTGTCATTTTTAAGTAAGCTTTCTGTAATTTATTTGTAATAATTTGTTACACAAAATTAGTTAAATTTTTTAATAATCAAAGTTGAATTTGTGCCTCCAAAACCAAATGAGTTAGATAATACAATATTTAAAGGGGTTTGTTTGGTTTGTGCAATAATGTTTATTTTTTGAGAGTCCTCATCGGGGTTTTCAAAATTAATATTCGGCGCTATAAAATCATTTTGTAACATAATGGTGCTATACACAATTTCACTAGCACCTGCCATCCAACACTCGTGTCCAGTCATAGATTTGGTAGAACTTACAGGCGTATTGCAACCATTAAACACATGATGAATAGCTTGGGCTTCTACGCGATCTCCTCCAGGTGTTGAGGTGGCATGAGCGTTAATATAATCAATATCTTTTGGACTTAATTTAGCATCGCGTAAACTCATTTCTAGTGAACGAGTTTGTCCATCTACACTAGAATTACTAATATGATCGCCATTGCTAGAAAATCCATAACCAATTACTTCTGCTAATATTTTAGCCCCACGTTTTTGAGCGGACTCTAAGCTTTCTAAGATTACCGTAGCGGCACCACCACTTGGAATTAAGCCATCTCGGTCTTTATCAAAAGGGCGAGATGCTTTAGTTGGCTCACTTTCTCTTATTGAAAAAGCACTTAATCCATCAAAACTTCCAAAGGTATAAGGGTTTACCTCTTGTGCACCGCCACATATAACCTGTTGTTGCAAGCCAGTGCGAATTAATAAATAGCCCATGCCTATAGAGTGTGAACCACTCGCACAAGCTGCGGCTAATGTAAAATTAATGCCTTTTAATTTATAGATGGTAGAAAGATTCATAGTAACCGTAGAGTTCATAGATTGAAAGGTGGCTCCAGAACCCACTAACATGGTATCTTTTTTAGCACGCACGGTATCAATGGCTTCCATAGTTGATTGTGCCACACTATCGTTACCAAAAATAATTCCTACCTCTTGTTTTTCAATCCAATCAGGTTCCATGTTTGCCATACGAAGTGCCTCGGAGGTTGACATATAAGCAAACTCTGCAGGTTGCCCCATACTTACGCGTGCTCTTCTATATAGCAATCCTTTTAAGACTGGTGTTTCCACAATGCCTGTTAAGGCCGAACGGTAACCCATATCTTTTCGTATTTGCTCGAAACCAATTCCTGATTTTCCAGTAAATAATGAGTGTTTTACCTCCTCAATATTTTTTCCTAAACAACTCCAGGCTCCTATTCCTGTAATTACTACTCTATTCATATTATTACTTAGTTGTTATTCTTTTTAACTATACAAACCACCATTTACAGAAATCACTTGTCCTGTAACATAACTCGAATCTTTACTTACTAAAAATGCTACGACGCCAGCCACCTCTTCCGCCTCTCCAAATCGGTTCATGGGAATCATAAATTTAAAATCATCTTCTTTTAAATCCTCTGTCATATCGGTTTTTATAAATCCAGGAGCAACCGCATTAACTGTAATACCACGTTTACCAACCTCTTGAGCTAATGCTTTAGTTGCGGCAATTACAGCACCCTTTGCAGCCGAATAACTGGTTTGCCCTGGTAATCCTTTTAATCCAGATAAGGAAACAATATTTACAACTCGTCCTTTACGCTTGTTTAACATGTTTTTAACCACGTGGCGAGTAACATTATAAAATCCATCTACTGTAATATCAATAACACGTTTCCAATCTTCTGGTTGAATAAACACCATAATGTTGTCGCGTCTAATGCCAGCATTATTCACTAATACAGTAATGTTTTTATCTTTATTTTCACTAATCCATTTTTCAATATGTAAATCACAATCTTCGGTGCTACTCACATCAAATTTCATTAAAACCACATTTACTCCCTTAGCTTCAAGTAGTGCCTTGGTTTTATTAGCCTCATCGTCATTAGATGTATAGTTTAATATAATATGATAACCCATATCGGCTAATCGTAAACAAATTGCTTTTCCTATTCCTCGGCTACCGCCTGTTACTAATGCGTATTCCATTATTCGTTTATGTATTTATTATTTAAAGTTATAATATCTCAATATGATTATAAAAAATATAATCCCTCACCGCTTTTACATCTTTATATTTAATAGAGTCTTCAACAAAACAAGGAAAGATTTTGCGTAATTCTGTATAAACTTCTTTTGCTTTTGATGATAATTTATCTTGCATCTTTAGGTAATCTATCGCCTGTAAAATAGTCATCCATTCAATGGCTAATACATCATAACTATTCAGAATTACTTTTTTACAAATTAGCGCTGCATTACTTCCCATGCTTACAATATCTTGGTTATCATTGTTGCTCGGAATACTATGTACATACATAGGATTTGATAAGGTTTGATTTTCGGCGGTTGTAGATGTAGCTGTAAATTGCACACCTTGCATACCTAAGTTTAAACCTAATACTCCATGATTAACAAACGGTGGAAGTATGTTGTTTAACTTATCGTTTAACAAGAAATTTAATTGGCGCTCAGCAAGCATAGACAATTTAGTAATAGCAATTTTTAATTTATCCATTTCTAGTGCTACATAATCCCCATGAAAATTACCACCATGATACACGTTTTTTCTTTCCCAATCTACTATTGGATTATCGTTTGCTGAGTTTATTTCATTAATTAAAACATCTTTTGCATAATTTACAGTATCTACAATTGGTCCAACAATTTGAGGCACACAACGTATAGAGTAATATTCTTGCATTTTTTCAACTAGCACATCTACTTCTACTTTTTGATTGTAGTGATGTTCCTCTCTGCTTTTTACAAGTTTGCTATCTTTTAGTGTTTCTTGTAGTGCCCTTGCAACTTGGTTTTGCCCATAGTGGTGTTTTACTTCATTGAGTGGAGTTGAGTAATGGTCGTCGAAACTTTGTACCAATTCCATAATTGTTGCCGAAGCCAATAAACTCCAGTTCATTAAATTTTCGGCATAAATAACATTCAACATCCCTATTCCACTCATGGTAGAAGTGCCATTCATTAATGCTAAGCCTTCACGAATGTGAATTTCCATAGGCTTAATATTTTCTTTCTTAAATACATCGGCGGTACTCGAAATTACACCGTTGTAATACACCTCACCTTCGCCAATGAGTGTAAGGGCTAAATGGGCAAGTTGTACTAAGTCGCCACTAGCGCCTAAACCACCATGTTCATATATTACTGGAGAAATGTTTTTGTTTATTAAATCTTTAATTAATACAAGCACATCTGGATGAATACCAGCATAACCCTGCATAAGTGTGTTTAGTCGGGCCAACATCACTGCCTTGCAATCTACTTCCGGAATAGGATTTCCTGCACCTGAACAGTGACTTCGAATTAAATTATATTGTAATTTAATTTGGTCATCATGATTAATACGGTATTGAGCCATAGGACCAAAACCAGTATTAATACCATAAATTAATTTTTCTCTTGTAAACTCTTTTAAAAAATAATGACTTCGATACACTTTTCTTAAAGCCTCTTCATCAAGGTCTAATTTTAAATTATTAATTAAAACCTTGTAGAAATCATCAGCCGATATTTTTTTATCTCCTATTTTTACCATAATACGGGTGCAATTTACAATATTACATACATTTTTTTATACGTAGTATTGGGTATTTGTTTATTAGTATGTTTTATATCTGAAAATAACTAATAATTTTTCTATTTTCGTGCATCAAATCTAATATTTTAATTCCTATAGAATGAATTTTTTCAACAAAGACACCAAAACAGCCTTCGAAGCTATTTCTTATGCTCAGTTTATTGCATTTGCTCCTATTGTATTTCAAGCCACTAAATCATTACGAGATTTAGGAATTTTAGCTCTTGTAGAATCTGCAGGTACTAAAGGAATTACATTAAAAGAAATTTACACTCAATTAAATTTATCCGAATATGGTGCGCGTGTTTTATTAGAGGCTGGTTTAGGTATAGGGCTTGTAATAAAAAACGACGAAAAATATACCATTACCAAAACCGGGGTTTTTATTTTAAACGATAAAATGACTACAGTAAACCTTGATTTTACACATGATGTATGTTATCAAGGCTTGTTTACATTAACAGATAGCATAAAACAAGGTAAACCAACTGGCTTAAAAACATTGGGCAACTGGCCTACGGTTTACGAAGGGTTGGCTCATCTCCCAAAACACATACAAGATAGCTGGTTTGCCTTTGATCATTATTACTCCGATGGTTCATTTGGCCAAGCGCTAGCCGAATTGTTTAAACGTAAGCCCAAACATATATTAGATATTGGCGGAAACACAGGAAAATTTACTTTAAAGTGTATGAATTATAATCCTGATGTAAAAGTAACCATCTTAGATTTACCTGGGCAACTAGCCATGGCTAAAGAAAATGTGGCCAAAACGCCTTTTGTGGAGCGGGTTAATTATTTTCCAATTAATATATTAGATGAAAGTCAAAAATTTCCAAAAGGTGCAGATGCAATTTGGATGAGCCAGTTTTTAGACTGTTTTAGCGAAGATGAAATTGTTAGTATTTTAAAACGTTGCCATGAAGCCATTGCAGATGATGGTCATATTTACATTATGGAAACTTTTTGGGACAGACAAAAATTTGAACCTGCTGCTTTTAGTTTACAAATGACCTCGCTTTATTTTACAAATATTGCCAATGGTAATAGCCAAATGTATGATAGTGCGGTGTTTAATCACTTGATAGATAAAGCTGGTTTTAATATTGTAGAGCAGATTGATAATATTGGAATTAGCCACACCGTGCAAGTTTGTAAGAAAAAATAGCTCTTATTTTATCCTTTTATTTATCCTTTATTTTTCGTAAATTCGTTCCCCTTATTTTTAGGTAGTTTCATAAAAACCAATAGGTTATAATATGAAGCTATAAAGTTAAATTAGATTATGAAGAAGTATCCTCAATACGAACAACTGAACTTATCGCAAATAAGTAAAGACATACTTAGTTACTGGAAAGAGAAAGACACTTTTAATTTATCAGTAACCACCCGCGAAGGAAAATCGCCGTGGGTGTTTTATGAAGGCCCACCAAGTGCGAATGGTATGCCGGGCATTCATCACGTTATGGCTCGTACTATCAAAGATATTTTTTGTAGGTATAAAACTTTGCAAGGCTTTCAAGTAAAACGTAAAGCCGGATGGGACACACATGGTTTACCTATTGAATTGGGGGTAGAAAAATCGTTAGGTATTACAAAAGAAGATATAGGAAACAAAAGTTCGGCAAAATACATTTCTGTTGAGGATTACAACAAAGCTTGTAGAAAAGAGGTAATGAAATATACCGACAAGTGGGAAGATTTAACAGCGAAAATGGGCTATTGGGTTGATATGAGCAATCCTTATATTACTTATGAAAACAAGTATATTGAAAGTGTTTGGTGGTTATTACAAAATTTATCTAAGAAAGATTTACTATATAAAGGATACACTATTCAACCCTACTCACCAGCGGCAGGAACAGGTTTATCTTCTCACGAGTTAAACCAACCGGGTTGTTATAGAGATGTGAAAGATAGAACAGCAACGGTACAATTTAAGTTAAAAGAAAAACCTTCAACCATTTCTTTTAGCGAAGAGCCTGGTGAAATTTATGTATTAGCTTGGACAACTACTCCGTGGACTTTGCCTTCAAATACAGCATTAGCGGTAGGTAAAGATATTGATTACGTGTTTGTGAAAAGTTATAATCCATTTAGCGGCAGTTTACAAACTGTTATATTAGCAAAAGATTTATTACATAAGTATTTTACCGAAAAAAATGCTCAATTAGAGTTCGAAAGTTATAAAGTAGGAGACAAAAACATTCCTTTTAAAATAGTTGCTACTTGTAAGGGAGCTAATTTGGCCGGAAGTAGATACGAACAATTATTACCATTCGTAAAGCCAGAGGGTGATGCTTTTAAAGTTATTGTAGGAGATTTTGTAACCACAACAGATGGAACAGGCATCGTACACATAGCACCTAGTTTTGGTGCAGATGATTTTAGAGTTGCTAAACAAAATGGTATTGGCGCTTTAACCTTAGTAGATAAGCGCGGCAAATTTTTACCTGAGATAAAAGACGGCGTTTTCTTGTATGGGGAAGAATATGTGAAAGAAGCTTATTTAACTGAAGAAGAGAAAAAGCAAGAATTTGAAAAACAAAAACAAATTTTAGAAGCTAACGGAAAAATAAAAGACTTAAAAGTATATTTAAGTGTAGATGAACGTATTGTTTTAAAATTACAAGAGGAAGGAAAACTATTTAAAAAGGAAACTTATGAGCATAGTTATCCTCACTGTTGGAGAACAGATAAGCCTGTTTTATATTATCCTTTAGATTCATGGTTTATTAAATCAACGGCTGTAAAAGAACAACTCATACAACTTAATAAAACCATTCAATGGAAACCAGAAGCCACAGGCAGTGGGCGTTTTGGAAATTGGCTTGAGAACTTAAATGATTGGAACTTATCACGCTCAAGATTTTGGGGTATTCCAATTCCAATATGGACTAGCGAAGACAAAACCGAGCAAATTGTAATTGGTAGCGTTGAAGAGTTGAAAAATGAGATTGGAAATTCTGTTGCAAAAGGTGTTATGATAGAAAACCCATTAGCTAAGTTTGTTCCAAATGATTTTTCAAAAGAAAATTACGACACCTTTGATTTACATAAACCTTATGCAGACAACATTGTGTTAGAACGCAATGGAAAAAAATTATACAGAGAGCCTGATTTAATAGATGTGTGGTTTGATAGTGGCGCCATGCCTTATGCACAACTACATTATCCGTTTGAAAATAAAGAGTTAATAGATAATCAAAAATATTATCCAGCTGATTTTATTGCCGAAGGCGTTGACCAAACACGTGGATGGTTTTTTACATTACATGCCATTGCAACCATGTGTTTTAACTCGGTAGCCTATAAAAATGTAGTTTCAAATGGTTTGGTACTAGATAAAAATGGTAACAAAATGAGTAAACGATTAGGTAATGCCGTTGATCCTTTTGAAACGCTTGAGAAATATGGCGCCGACGCTACTAGATGGTATATGATTGCAAATGCCGCACCTTGGGACAACTTAAAGTTTGATGTGGAAGGTATTGCCGAGGTTCAAAGAAAACTATTTGGTACTTTATATAACACTTATGGTTTTTTTGCTTTATATGCTAATGTAGATGGATTTGTATTAGACAGTAGCAGTACCATAAACGTTAGTAAGCGCTCGGAATTAGATAGATGGATTTTATCTAAACTCAATAGTTTAATAAACGATGTAACAATACAATTTGAACATTTTGAACCACACAAAGCCGCACGCGAAATAGAAGATTTTGTGGATATTCATTTAAGTAATTGGTACATTCGTTTATCACGCCGTCGTTTTTGGAAAGGTAGCATGAGTGAAGATAAACGTGCTGCTTATGAAACCTTATTTGAATGCTTAAATGTGATTTCAAAATTAATGAGTCCTATTGCACCTTTCTTTGCCGATTGGTTATATCAAAACTTAAACGATGTAAGTAATAGCGTGAACTCCGTACACCTTAGCTCTTTCCCAAAAACAAATACCGCTAGTGTGGACTTAAGCCTGGAAGCACGCATGGAAATGGCACAGAAGATATCATCTATGGTGTTATCTGTAAGAAAAAAAGAAAATTTAAAAGTAAGGCAGCCTCTTCAAAAAATACAAATTCCAGTGTTAGACACTGAGTTTAAACAGCGAGTAGAATCGGTAAAAGACATTATTTTAGCCGAAGTCAATGTAAAAGAATTAGAGTTGGTAACAGAAGAACAAGTGCAAATTGTAAAAAACCTTAAATTAAATTTTAAAACATTAGGTAAAAAATGTGGCAAACACATGAAAACTGTTCAGGCATTTGCACAAGACCATGCTAGCGAGATAATAGCATCCATAGAAAAAACAGGCTCATATAAATTAAATGTAGAAGGCGAGGAGATTGTGTTAGAACTAGAAGACGTAGAAATAATACCGGTTGATATTCCTGGATGGAAAGTGGCTAATAGTGGACAGATAACAGTGGCTTTAGATGTAACATTAACTGAAGGGCTAAAACAAGAAGGGTTGGCTAGAGAATTGGTAAATCGCATTCAAAACATGAGAAAAGATAGTGGTTTTGACGTAACAGATAAGATTTTAGTCAGAATTCAACAAAATGAGGTCTTAGATTCAGCAATTAAGAATAATTTGAGTTATATTTGCGCCGAAACTTTAACAGGCGATTTACAAGTGGTACAAAATTTGTCCAACGCCACAGCAACTACTGTTGAAGTAGATGAACTAGTGTCAACCCTAATTTGTATTGAGAAATTAAATTAAACTTTTAAGTATTATGGCAAAAAAACCTGTGAAACCTGCTAAAAAAGCTGCTAAGCCTGCAACAAAGAAGCCAGTTGCTAAACCAGCTAAAAAAATATCTAAACCTGCTCCAAAGAAGGCAGTGAAACCTGTAGCTAAAAAAACCGCTAAGCCAACAGCTAAAAAAGTGGTGAAGCCTGTAAAACCTGCTCCAAAAAAAGCAGTAAAGCCAACTAAACCAGCACCTAAGAAAGCGGTGAAGCCTGTAGCTAAAAAAGTAGTAAAGCCTGCAAAACCAACTCCAAAAAAAGTAATAAAACCAGCTAAGCCTATAGCTAAAAAGGTTGAAAAATCCGTTGCAAAACCTACTAAACCAGCTAAAGAGCTTGTAAAAGCAAAGGTAAAAGGCAAACCTATTGATGCAATTGCTAAAAAAGGTGGTAAAGCAAATAAAAAAGGTGGTAAAGCAAATAAAAAAGCTAAAAAATCAAGTGAAGACGAAGAAGATGATGATGATTTTGAGGATGAAGAAGATGATGATGCTGATGTAGAAGATGAGTACGAAAAGGCAGATGAAGATGAGGGTGGGGAGGTTGAATTAGATGAGGCGCCAATGTTAGATTTAGAAGGTGGAGGTGTTATAGATGACGATGACGAAGATGAAATTCCTGAAAAACGTGGTCGTGGCCGTAGAAAAAAGAACGAAGGAAAATCTTCGGGGATAGAATCTTATATTAGAAACAGGCCTTTACATATTGATATAACAAAACCATTAATTAAAAAAGTTCAAGCTGATCAACCAAAGCCTTTTGTAAATACTAAGGATAATCGCAGTCGTTATTCTGATAAAGAATTAGCAGAGTTTAAAGAACTTATTATTGGTAAATTAAAAGAAGCGCAAGCCGATTATGATTTATTAAAACTAACATTGTCTAATGCGGATAATCACGGCACAGACGATACTTCGCCAACTTTTAAATTATTAGAAGATGGTTCGGATGTGTTATCCAAAGAGGAAACTGCACAACTTGCAAACCGTCAAGAAAAATACATTGTTAATTTAAAAAACGCCTTAATGCGTATTGAAAATAAAACCTATGGTATTTGTAGAGTTACCGGAAAACTAATTCCAAAAGAGCGTTTACGCTCAGTACCACATGCTACTTTAGGCATTGACGCAAAATTAAATCAATCAAATTAAAATACGAATTACCTAACAAAAATAAAAGGTTATCTTTGCGGATAACCTTTTTTGTTATCAATAACAAATGTTAAGAAAATATAGTTTACCAATTATAACAGCCCTTTCGGTTTTACTAATTGACCAATGTATTAAATTGTTTATTAAGGCTAATTATCCTTTTGGCGAAGTTTTTAGAATTACAGATTGGTTTAGGATCACGTTTACTGAGAACCCAGGTATGGCTTGGGGTCTTGAGTTTGGAGGAAATTATGGCAAAATTATCTTAAGTGTATTTAGGGTGTTGGCGGTTATTGCCGGAGCTTTTTACATTCGAAAAATAGTGAATGATAAAGAACACAAAGGGTTTATTGTATGTGTATCGTTAATATTAGCTGGTGCTCTTGGAAACATTTTAGACTCAGCCTTTTATGGGTTAATGTTTGGTGAAACTACCGATTATGATGTGGCTGTTTTTATGCCACCTAATGGTGGTTATGCGCCTTTCTTAAAAGGTCACGTAGTAGATATGTTTTATTTTCCTATATACCAAGGCCGTTTACCCGATTGGATACCAATTTTTGGTGGAGAGTATTTTGAGTTCTTTAATGCTATTTTTAATGTAGCTGATATGGCTATTTCATTTGGAGTAGGAATTATTCTAGTATTTCAATCCAAGTTTTTTACTAAAACACCTCATCATATTGAGAACCTTGCAGAAAGTGAAACACCATCATCAAATCAATCTACAGAAAATTAATACACTAAAAGCCCATTAAAGTCGTTATATAAATATGGTGAAACAAATAGCGTATATATTTTTTGTATCATTTTTTTGTGTCCAGGCGTTAGCACAACACCGTGAGGAGAGTGGGGTTAATCTTCCTAAATTTTATAAAAACAAAGTGCACTTTGGATTTGCAATAGCGTATAACAAAACAGACTTTAGAATTCATAGTGTTAAAAATTCTGCACTTCCAGATACAGTCATAGGTGGGGTGAATTATGGGTTAAAAACTATTTATACAAAATCAGATCCTGGGTTTGCTCTTGGAATTATCTCCGATTTTAGATTACAGGAATACATTCGTTTACGTTTTACGCCTAATATAAGTTTTGCTTCTAGAAGTTTAGAATATACATTACAAAACGCTAATTTGGATAGTACCAAGGTATATAAAAAAAGTGTTGAATCAACTTTTTTAATTTTTCCATTAGAGCTAAAATTACAATCCAAACGATTAGACAATTTTGGAGCTTATGTGATTGCTGGTGGAGGATACACGTTAGATTTAATTTCAAAGAAAAAAGCTACCACATCAGGAGGCGCCAATCAATTAGATGATGCCGTGCAACTAAAGAGAGATGATTTCTTTTATAGCGGTGGTGCTGGTGTAGATTTTTATTTAAGGTATTTTAAACTAGGCCTGGAGTTAAAAGTATTACAAGGAACTAAAAATCTCATACAACCATTAAATAATATCTTTACTAAAAGTATTGATAAGGTAAACTCTAAAATGGTTATTTTTTCAATTACCTTCGAAGGCTAGTGTGAAATCCTATACTTTAAGTTTTTTTAATACAAAACATGCGTTGCATCTTCATTGTAGGCTTCTTTTTAGTTTATATTTGTGTAAATTTAAACCATTAATAAATTTATGTGATTGAGAAGACTGAAACAATTTTTTTACAACTTTAAAAATTATTATAACACAATTCATTAAAATAAAAACATACAGACATGAATAGAATACTTGTATTAATCAGTCTTTCAGACAGCGGAATTGAAACAATAAAATCAAATCCCGAATTACCAAAAAAAGAAATGGAGTTTGTAAACAAATGGAAATTAGAAAACATATTAGAGAGTTTTTTTATTTCAGTTTCTAAAAAAGATGCTGTGTTAATATTCCAAAATATAGACGAAAATAAGGTTAAGGAACTGATAGAAATCTTACCTTATTTTCCTTATATGTTAAAAATTGAATATCATAATTTGAATAAACAGTTTTAAAGATAATGCATCTGCTTTTTAAACTAATGCATCAATAACTATACAGCATTAACCTTTTCAAAAAAATCTTCGAAGCGCTTAAACTCAATTGGTGTGTGGTTTTTACGCTTTCACAAAGATACTTGTTGTTTATTTTTTATTTGTATATTTATTTCGTAAATAACAAACAGCTTGTGTTAATCGTATTGAGTTTTTTCACAGGCTGCCGTTACAAGACACCTCAAATTATCGTTTAACAGACGGAACACTTGAATTCATTAAATAGTGGATAGAAAACAAAATATAATAGCTTTGATTGTTTGTCTTGGGTGCTTTCAAATAGCACTCGGACAAAACAATCGAATAAACACAAACAATAATATTGGATGGTACAACTATTTCGGAACATTTAAAGTTTCTGACAAAATTGGTGTTCATACGGAATATCAATGGCGGAGAAACAATTTTATTACCGATTGGCAGCAAAGTCTATTAAGAGTTGGCGTAAATTATAATCCTAATCAAAGGGTACAATTTAGAGTTGGCTATGCTTGGATAGAAACTTTTCCTTATAGCGATATACCGCTGAACGGATTAGGGAGAGATTTTACGGAACATAGAATTTTTGAAATGGTGCAACTTTCCCACAAAGAAGACTTTGTTGATTTTTCTCACCGTTTTATGCTAGAACAACGTTTTGTAGGTCGTTATACTTCTGCTAACGAACCAACCGAAGATGAATTTCCGCTTCTCAATCGTATGCGTTATATAGTTAGATTACAAATTCCATTGAAAGGAAAAGAAATAAATTACAAAACACCTTACATTGCTTTTTATGACGAGGTTTTCGTAGGCTTTGGAAAAAATGTAAACGCCAATATTTTTGACCAAAACAGAATCGGCATTTTATTGGGATATCGCTTCAATAAAAACATTAGAATTGAGGGAGGTTACCTCAACCAAACCTTACAATACGCCAGACAGATAAACGGACAAAATGTATTTCAAAACAACAACGGGTTTATCATAAATTCTAACTTTAATGTTGACTTGACAAAGAAAAAATAAAAACTGTCACTAACATATAGGGATTAAACGAAGCTCTGCTGCGATTTAATCCTGTGTTGAGCCTCGACAAGCTCAGCTACCATGCTTCTGGAACCTTTGTTTCAAAAAAAATATTATAGGGTTTTAAAAATTGATAACCTGCTTTTTAAACTAAAACTTCATTGATGGAGCAAAAAGATTGAAATATTATTTTTTATTAGGGTTAACTTGTAACAAAATGATAAGGCTTAATCTTGGTTAAAACCATCCTTTCTTTCTTTTGCTTCCAATACCAAGCACCCCCAATAGGCCTCTTGTTACTTCCCGCACCACAGTTCTACCTACTTGCCGTACCATCGTGTTTTCACTAAGTTTTTCAATAGTTGATTTTTCTTCTTTCACAGTTTTTTTAGGTGTTTTTTCTTCTGGTTCTTCTTCTTGTATGGATTGTAGTTTCTTGTTTAAAATTTCAAAGGCGCTCTCTCTATCTAGCACCTCGTTATACTTAGCCACCAATTGACTCGTTGAAACAATCTGTTGAATTTCATCAGTTGATAATGTTCCTATTCTACTCATAGGTGCTCTTAAATGAGTGGCGGCTAATGGTGTAGGAATCCCTTTTTCGCTTAATCCAGTAACAAGTGCTTGTCCAATGCCAATACTGGTCAATAATTCATCTGTTTTATAAAATTCTGAGATAGGATAATTTTCAGCTGTCTTTTTAATTGCTTTTCTATCTTTTTCTGTAAATGCGCGCAAAGCATGTTGTATTTTTAATCCTAATTGTGATAAAACAGCTTCAGGTATATCGTAAGGGTTTTGTGTACAAAAATAAATTCCTACACCTTTACTTCTAATGAGTTTAATAATAGCTTCTATTTGATCGAGTAAGGCCTGCGATGCTTCTTTAAATAGTAAATGCGCTTCATCAATAAATACGCATAGTTTGGGTTTGTCTATATCTCCAGCCTCTGGAAATGTTTGATAAATTTCGGCTAACAAACAAAGCATAAAGGTAGAAAACAACTTAGGTTTATCTTGAATATCTGTTAAGCGAATGATAGAAGCGATACCTCTGCCATAAGCATCTAATTTTACTAAATCTGTTACCTCAAACGAACGCTCTCCAAAAAACTCATCTGCTCCTTGAGATTCTAATTCGACAACCGCCCTTAATATTGTACCTACAGATGCTGAAGAAATATTACCATACGATTTTTGGAGTTCAGCTTTACCTTCATTCAACGAAAAATTTAAAAGACTCTTAAAATCTTTTAAATCAAGCAATGGTAATTGTTTATCGTCAGCATATTTGAATAATACTGATACTATGCCGCTTTGTGTATCGTTTAAGTTAAGAATTTTTGAAAACAATACCGCCCCAAATTCACTAACTGTAGCACGTAACTTAGCGCCAGATTCTTTAGAGAGTGTTAAAAATTCCACTGAGGTAGCATTGGCTACGTAGGGTATGCCAATTAATTGATGCCTTTCTTCAATCTTAGGATTTAAGGTGCCAGATTTTGCAATACCGCTTAAGTCTCCTTTTAAATCCATCATCAATACAGGAATTCCTTTAGCACACATATTTTCAGCAATAACTTGTAAGGTAACTGTTTTACCTGTTCCGGTAGCTCCTGCAATTAAGCCATGCCTGTTTAAAGTGGAAAGTGGTAGTTTTACTTGTGCCTCCTTTTGAGGGACATTATTTAAAATAGCTGAACCAAGCAAAATAAAATCTCCCTTGGTGTTATATCCGTTTATTATAGATTGTGTGAATTTTAAGGTGTCTGACATAAAATGTAAATTTTTATAAAAATAAAAAAGCCCCGCAATGCGGGGCTAAAAAATAAATCAAATTTTTAAATTATTTTTCTACAACTAACTTAATGCTAGTATTACCTTGAGTAGAGCCTAATGTAATATTGTAAATTCCATTAGCCCAATTTTCAGTATTTAAGTTGATAGTATGGCTACCAGCATTTAAATTACTTAATACTTCAGTATAAACAATTTGACCTACTGTATTTACTACATTAAGCGTAATTGTTTCGTTTTGAACTAAGTTTAACGATAAAGTAGCGTTGTTTTTAGCAGGGCTTGGGTAAACAGAAACATGAGCAATGTTAGCATTAGCCTCATGAACACCAGCAGCAGCCGAAGTTCTAAATAATTTAATATCTTGAGATCCCATAACACCATTCATAGTGTAAACAGTCGTGCTACCATTTTTAATTTTATAATTACCTGAGCCATAACCAGCGTTAAAACCGTCACCATAAGAATCATTAACTACCACCTTATAACAAGTATTTGGATTTACAGTAAATGAGTGTGTGTGTAGTGAAGTTCCTGAGCTACCTAAATCTGAATAAGGGCCTCCCGAAGTAATTAAAGCGTTAGAAACTTCATCTCTAATTTCCCAAGTAGATTCAGAACCATATTGATCTTGTGTAAACTCCATAGTTAAATTTAACCCATTAGCAACTTTAGTTGTTAAAGGAATTGATTTTACCACAACATCGTTTGCAGAATTTTGGTCAGCACCGCCATTTACATTAGTTACAGCAATACTTAGTGTATTAGTTGCACCAGCAGGGAAAGAATAAGTAGGTAATGTAATTACAGTTTGAGTAAATGGAGCTAAATTACCAGAAAAGGTATAAGTTTGAACACTTCCACCAGTAGCTGAATAAGATATAACAGCAGATGTAATAATACTACTTCCATTATTTGTTAAGTTAAATTTAGAAGGTTGTAAATTACCAGCACACACTTCTGCATCTGCAACTAAACTAGATAATGCCGCATCGTTAGCATTAGCAATATTAGTAATGTTAATAGGGCCATAAGCGCCATTAATAGTGTTTACATTTGTTTCTGTAACAAAAGCAGCTAATTCAATATTACCCAATAAACATGGATTAGTTTTACCAGAGGCACCATAAGTTAATGGAATTGTATAAGTACCTGTGGTAGTAAAGGTTGTACCAGATGTAGTTGTAGGAATTGTAATACCAAAGTTCCCAGCTGTTAAACCAGTACGTAATACGTGATTATGGTTATATGATCCATCAGCATTATAGTTTGATGCATTATATAATGTAGGAGAGCCATAATTATGTTGAGGCCCTAATACCTTATCTTCTAATAACATTATGGTTAATGAATTGGTAGATGCTGGGCTATTAGCCGTATAATAAACTTGGGCAGTATAAGTTAAAACACGTGTTGTAGCATCTACATTTCCTTCTACAGCTACATTACAATAAGCAGATTGTGCTTTAATGGTGTTAGCCCAGCTATTCCAACTTCCGCGGCCACCAGCCATTACAGTACCAGAAAACACAGTACGGTTAACATCACCTGCAGGATACCCTGTAATTCCCATACCAGGCATATTATTAATTGCTGTACCCATTGTAGATTTTAAATCAGGTTCACCAGCTGCTACATTAGCATAACCTCCCGCATGAATATTTATTAAAACGCATTTTCCTGGATTGGCTGCAGCTATGTTATTTGCAATAGAATGACCATCAGGGCAATATCCACAATAAATTCCTGTATATTCTTCAAGTACAATAGCCTTAGTAGTAGGTGTAGTACTTACTGGTAATTGAGCAAATGCAGTTCCTGTGGCCACAGTTGCTAATAACGATAGTAGTTGTTTTTTCATGTTTATGTTTTTTATGCTTGTTTTTAATTTAAGTTTATTTTTCTATTGTAAAACGCTTAGTTATTTTTTGATGTTGGTTGGTTTTAATGGTTGCAAAGTATAAACCTGAATTTAAACCTTCAGTATTTAAAATAATATTGTTTTTTCCAGTTGTAAGACTAATGTTTTTAACCGATACGATGGAACCAAGTGCATTTGTAATAGTAACAGAGGCATGAGAAACTTCGGTTTTAGAATTCAAAATAATTTGTGCTTTATCAACGCTTGGATTAGGAAAGATATTTGAAACATAGGTTAATACATTTGCATTTTCATGCACCGACATTAAAGTAGGGTTATACTTAATTGTAAAAGAAAAGTTATCACTTGGATTATTGAAATCATAAACTGTATATTTTATTTCAGAATACCCCGCTGTATAAGCGTCTTCATCAAGATAAGTTTGGATATTATCTACACTAGCAGAAAATTGTCCAGCACCAACAGTTACATGAGTTGGTGATGTATAAGTAGTGCTTGGATAACATTGTCCTGCAAAACAAAAATAAGCATCAGCTCCAGCATCAGTGCCAGGATTAATGGCTATATCTGTTTTATATAACCCATAAGTTACTGAAGAACTGCTTAAGTTTTTAATTGAAAAATATAAATGACTTTGATTGCCTGCTGCAACATCCTCTAATATAATTGCATTACTGGTCAACGGAGTGCCTGTATTATTATCAATTACTTGAAAATTTTGCGCTTTGATAACACAAATACTTAATAAAATGGACACACTTAAAAGGTAAAATTTCTTCATACTCAAAAACATTAAAAATTTATAATACAATAATAAGTATTTTTTTGCTAAAAAGGTAATTCGTTTTAGTTAAATTATTGAATTCCTAAAAACCATTAATAAAGGCCTAAAAATAATGCTAAATCTATCCAGCACTACTATTTGAAGTAGAAAAATAAAAACTTAAAGAAAGTTAAGAATCCAATAATTGAATTTATTTCTTATAAAAATTCATCTCATCAATATATTGCCACACTGCTAAGGGCATAAAAAAGGAAACATCTTTTTTATTTTTAATGGCAGTTCTAATCATTGTTGAAGAAATATCCATCAGTGGTGCCTCAGTCATAATTACATTTTGGTGTGTTTTAAATTCGGATGAGTTGCAATTAGGACGTGGATAGACGTACAGTTTATAATTATTGATAATGTATTCGTGATTTTTCCATTTGGCAAATGATTGCAAATTATCCTCACCCATTATCAGTGAGAACTGATGTTGTGGATATTTTTCTTTTAAATAGGCTAAGGTATTTACAGTATAAGATGGTTGAGGTAATCCAAATTCAATATTGCTACTTTTTAATTTATCGTTATCACCAATAGCTAAATTTACCATGTGCAATCTTTGGTTTTGATGCAACAATGTTGCTTTTTCTTTTAAGGGATTGTGTGGTGATACTACAAACCACACCGCATCCAAATCGGTAAACGACGCCATGTAGTTTGCCAACACCATATGTCCTACATGAATAGGATTAAATGAGCCAAAAAATAAACCTATGTGCATTAAACAAAGGTAATTATCATTTGTGATATGTAAACATTTTAAAATTTTATTTATAAGTTTTTCGCTTCAAGTCCAGTAAAAACCTTTAAATTAGCCTGTGCTTTTTAAAAACATAGTTGGGCAAAAACCTCAAATAGCCAAGCTACTTGATATGGTAAAAGAAGGGCGTGTACCACATGCCTTAATGTTTACAGGCACCGAAGGTTGTGGTAACTTACCAGTAGCCTTGGCATTTGTTCAATATTTATTTTGTTCTAATAAACAAGCTGATGATGCTTGCGGAGCTTGTGCTTCTTGCTTAAAAGTAAGCAAACTCATTCATCCAGATTTACATTTTGTTTTTCCAATTCCCATTAGTAAACAAGTAAGAACAAGTAACGATGTGCTTACTGACTTTAGAGCCATTTTTTTAAACACTCCCTATTTTACTATTAAGGAATGGTTTGATGAATTGGGGGCTGAAAACAAACAACCTTTAATTCCAGCTGACGAAGCCAATAGCATATTAAAAACACTTTCTTACACTAGTTACGAGGGTGGTTATAAAATCATGATTATTTGGCAACCCGAAAGAATGAATACAACCTCGGCCAATAAATTGTTAAAAATACTAGAAGAACCACCTGAGCAAACTCTATTTTTATTAGTTAGCAATCATCCCGAGCAATTATTAACAACCATTCAATCAAGGGTTCAGCTATTGCCTTTTTATGGTATTGATAGTGAAGATATTTCACGGGCTTTAATAAATGAGTTTGGTTGTCAAGCAGAAGAGGCCAAACAAGTAGCATTGTTAAGCGATGGTAATTATCGCGAAGCACAACTTATGTTACAAAATATAGATGGTGCAACAACTTACTTACAAAACTTTAGAAATTTTATGCTGGTTGCTTTAAAGTTTAATGGTACACCCGCTGTAACAACAGTAGAAGAATTAGCAGCCTTAGGCAGAGAAAAACAAAAATATTTTTTGCAATACGCTTTAGAAATTTTTAGAGATTGTTTAATGTTAAACTATGGTAGCGCCGATTTAGTTAGACACTCTGGAGCAGAAAAAGAATTTATTTCTAAGTTCTCAAAGTTTATTCATCAAAGAAATTACGAAAGACTTTGTAATGAGTTTAATGACTCATTTTATCATATAGAGCGCAATGCTAATCCTAAAATCTTATTTATGGATTTATTACTAAAAACCAACGAACTTATTAATATGCCTGCCTAATATGGACTTTGTTTTCGAATGAGTTTTTCGAATAGTGAAGGAAAGAATCGTTTTATTTTTACAATTAATAATTCTTTTCCGCCAACAAATATTTCTTGTTTATTTTTTATAATAGCAGTTACAATTTCCTTAGCACAAGCCTCGGCACTCATAGCGTTTTGATGGCTTTCATCCATTTGATTGTGTTTTGAACCCGTGGAAGTTTCAGCATTAATTGAAACATTGGTTTTTATTTTTCCTGGACAAACCATTAAAACACTAATCCCTTTTTTTTCAGTTTCTAATCGTAAACTTTCAAAATAACCATGTAATGCATGTTTAGCAGCCGAATAGGTTGAACGTAGATAAAACCCAAATTTTCCTGCTATACTGCTTATTACTACAATTTTTCCTGATTGATTGCTTAACATAAAAGGTAATACGGTTTTTGTTAAGACAGTTGCACTAAAATAGTTTATTTCAAATAATCTTCGTTCTACCTCTTCATTTGTGTTGATACACTCTGAACGCTGGCTTTGTCCACCATTATTAATTAAAATATCAATCTTTCCAAACTTTGTAATCACTTGTTTAGTTAGTTGATGAACTAAAGAAGTATCTGCTAAATCAAAAGGTAAGATAAAAGAGTTAGTAGCATTTAAGTTCGCTTTTTTAGCTACTTTAATTAGCTCTTCTTCGCGCCTTGCTGATAAAATAATTTTAGCGTGTTGCTTAGCACATTCATACACTAAGGCTTCGCCAATACCAGAAGAAGCGCCAGTTATCCAGATGACTTTATTTGAGAGACTATTCATTTTAATAAAGCTATTACATCTTTTGGTTTTATTTTTTGAATACACATGCAGGTTTTAGAGTCCTTGCACGATTCACAATTTTCATTATATACTATATAGGTAGCTTGCGTTCCAATAGGTTTCCATCTTGTAGGATGTATGGGTCGCATAGGTGAAAATAAACCAACCGCTCTTTTACCTAAAGCGTCGGCAATATGAAGTGGTCCTGTACTAGCAGCAACCAAAGCATCGCATTGATTTATAAATGCAATAAATTGATTTAAACTTAACTGTCCCGTTATATCAATTACTTGATGTTGATGTTTTTCTAATAATGGCTTTAAAAGTTCGGCTTCTTGCATGGTGCCACTAATAAAAATCTGATATTTAGTTTTATCTATGTCTTCTATTAGTTGAGAGAAATTATCTAAGCCCCATTCTTTAGCACTACCTTTTGATTTTGGATGAAGTATGATGTTTTTCTTTTCGGAAGTTAAAAGCGATTGAAATGTAGAGTCTAATGCTGGTATTTTTGAAAATCCATAAAAATGAGGCAATTCATAAATGGAGTAATCAGTTTTAATTTTAAATGGGCTTAATAATTGCAGATTAAGTTGAGATTCATGAAAACCCGAATTTTTTCTTGAGAACTTTAGCCTAGTGTTACAAGTAAACAAATGCCACCAACGATGTGAAGTACCTATGCGATGTTGAATGTTGGCTTTTTTAGCAAGTTGAGCAATATGCTTTACAGGAAACACATGGATAATATGGGTAGCTTTTAAATTTTTAAAAACGGTTAGTTGTTCATTTGCTGAAAGGTTTAGTATCTCATCGTAGCTTATAAACTCATCAATGTGTTCGGATAAAGCAATAATATCTTTTGTGTAATTCCTTCCTAAAAAAATAAGCTTAGCATTCTGGAATTCCTTTTTTAAAATCCCAGCCATAGGCAAAGATAAAATAACATCACCTATGCTATCTGTTCTGCTAATAATTATAACGGGGTTATCTTGCAATGGCTGATTTTTGAGTTAGGGTTCTAATTTTTTTATATTTTAACCAAGTAGCATAAGCTGAAATTTTGGAAATTAAAAATCCTGCTTTCCCATCTAAAAACCCCAAATGTAAAAAATAATGGTCAATAAATTTAGCAATAGGATTTGCGATTAATTTATAAAATGGCGCTTTCTTTCCTGCTTCAACATAAGCCTTTGAAGCAATGGTAGTAAAATACTCTACTTGTTTATAATGATCTTCCAAAGTATAATAACTATAATGTAGTATATCGCCTTTAATGTGTTTTGTGTTTTTATCCCCTGCTGATAATTCGTACTTATCATGAGGGTTAATTCCTGTCCAAGCTCCTTTTCTGCTATCCCACAGTCTTAGTTTGGTATCGGGATACCAGTTACAATGTTTTACCCAATGACCACAATAATTCGTTAATCGGTTCATATAGTAGCCATCATGTGTCCAGTTGTTTTTTACTTGTAAAATACTTTGTTTCAGGGTTTCATCAATGGCCTCATCAGCATCTAAGGATAAAATGTAAGGAAAAGTGGCATAAGTAATTGCTCTGTTTTTTTGTTGAATATGTCCATCAAAGGCATGTTGGTAAAACTTTACACCATAAGATTCACAAATTTCTTGGGTTTTATCTTTACTAAAAGAATCTAAAACAA
>JADLER010000094.1 GCA_020846025.1 Bacteroidia bacterium
TCGCTTGGCAGATTTTGTAAATGATTCTGTAAAAGAGAAATCGGTGTTTTTAACAGTTACAGCTCCTGGCTTTGCTGGTTCGGGCGCAGTAAATACGGGATTTGGACGATTAACTTTAGTTCAAGCTCATGAAAGAAAACAATCACAAAATGATTTAGCAAATTATATGACCAAAAAAGTTTCACAGTTCACAGAAGGTAGAGTAATTGTAATTCAAGAACAGTCTATTTCATCGGGTGGTGGACCTAAAGGAGGTTTGCCTATTCAGTTTGTTATTCAAAATAATGACTTTAATAAAATAAGAGAAAAGCTACCTTTAATTCTTGAAAAAGTAGCCAAAAATCCAACCTTTATTGATAGAACTGTTGATGCAAATTTGAAATTTAATCGTCCAGAATTAGTTGTTGAGATTAACCGCGACAAGGCTCGTGTAATGGGAATTTCGATAGGTGATGTATCTCAAACGATTCAACTAGCATTAAGTGGTCAACGCTTTGGTTATTATATTAAAGGTGATAAGCAATATCAAGTTATTGGGCAAGTAAATAGAGAGAATAGAGATGCGCCTGATGATATTAATAAATTGTTTGTTAGAAATAATAAAGGCGAAATGATTCAGTTAGATAATCTAGTGAAGATTAGTGAACGAAGTAGTCCGCCTCAGTTATATCATTATGATAGGTATCAATCTGCCACTATACAAGCAGGTTTAGCCCCTGGTAAAACTATTGGTGATGGGCTAAAGGAAATGGATAAAATAGCAAAAGAAGTTTTAGATGATAGTTTTAAAACTTCATTAGCTGGAGCCTCAAGAGATTTCGCAGAAAGTTCCTCAAATATTATGTTCGCTTTCGTATTAGCATTAATCTTAATTTATTTATTATTAGCGGCGCAGTTCGAGAGTTTTGTTGAACCTTTTATTATCATGCTCACAGTGCCAATGGCTTTAGCTGGTGCATTATTGTCGTTGTGGTACTTTAACGAGACTTTAAATATTTTTAGTCAAATAGGTATGATTATGCTAATAGGTTTAGTTACCAAAAATGGAATTCTTATTATTGAATTTGCTAATCAGTTACGTGAGAGTGGGATGAAGGTAAAAGAGGCATTAATAGAAGCTTCTACTGCACGCTTGCGTCCTATTTTAATGACCAGTTTGGCAACTATGTTGGGTGCACTACCTATTGCTTTAGCGCTTGGCGAGGCATCAAAAAGTAGAATGGGAATGGGAATTGTTATTATTGGTGGCTTATTATTTTCAATGGTATTAACACTTTACGTTATTCCTGCTATTTATTTATTCTTAGTAAAAGATAAAAAAGAAACTCATGAATTATTACCTAATCAATCACAAGAAGATGTTGTATAGAGTTGTTTTAATTTTTTTAATCATATTTGAGGCACATGCACAATCTGTGTTAACTATTGATGAAGCCATAAAAACTGGATTAGAAAAAAACTATGCGGTACAAATTGTAAGAAATAATCAAACTATTGCTAAAGCGCAAAATAATTTGGGAAATGCAGGTATGTCTCCCACGGTTTCATTAAATGCTGGTATTAACCTAGCAAATCAAAATACACATTTAGAGTTTAATACTGGCACAATTCAGGATAAAGCAGGCGCTCAAAGTAATAATGTGTCAGCATCTATCAATGCTGGTTGGATTATTTTTGATGGATTAAAAATGTTTGACATTAAAAAAAGATTAGGATTAAACGAAGACTTATCTTCTCTGCAACTTAAACAGCAAATGGAAAATACAATTTATGATATTGTTGCATCTTATTACGATGTAGTGAGAATTTCAGAGTTAATTAAATCAGCAAAGCAAAATTTAAGTATTTATGAGGAGCGGTTAAAAATAGCTCAATTAAAATACGAGATAGGTTCTGATTCTAAAGTAGATGTTATGCTCTCTCAAATTGAAACTAATAAAGTTAAAAGTAGTATTTTACAATTAGAAGTTCAGTTACTCAACTCTAAATCTAAATTAAACACCTTACTCAATCAATCTGTAGATACTGAATTTAATGTTGCCGACTCTATAACTATTAACTATCAACCTAATTTGGATGAGTTGAAGAAAAATCTTATATCTTCTAATACATCTTTATTAGCATCTAAACAAGTGGAACTCATATCTCAGCAAAGTATTAAGGAGGTGCGTGCCAATAATTTACCGTTTATTCAACTAAACGCGGCTTATAATTTTACACGTGCCCAAAGTCAAACAGGTATTTTATTATTGAATCAGCAACTAGGACTAAATACAGGATTAACGGCTAGTTGGTTAATTTTTAATGGTAATAAGAATAATAAATTAATGAAAGAAAGAAATTTAATGTACTTAAATCAAAAGTATGCTACCGACCAGATGAAACTACAGTTAGATGCCATGGTATATAATAGTTACCAAGCTTATTTAAGAAATAAACAAATTGTTGAACTCGAAAATCGAAATTTATCTGATTCTAAAGATTTAATTACTGTTTCTTTAGAACGATATAAAATAGGTAAATCTAATTTATTAGAAACGATAGAAACGCAAAAGAATTTGGAAGACGCACAAGTTAGATACATACAGGCATTGTATAATATGAAATTGGCTGAGACCGATTTATTAAAATCTAACGGCTTACTAATCAAGTAATTGTTAAATAATTTGTAGGTAATGTGATTAAGTTTTTTGAAAATTCCAATTTGATTTGTTTAACTTTGTGTTTACCAAATTTTGTAATCAATAAAATCAATATATCATGGAAGTAACAGGTCAATTAAAAGCGAAGTTTGACACACAGAAGGTAAGTGAGAAGTTTCAAAAAAGAGAATTTGTACTAACAACAGATGCTAGCACGCCCTATCCACAGCATGTTAGTTTTCAAGTTACACAAGACAAGTGTAGTATTTTAGATTCATTTAACCCAGGCGATGAATTAAAGGTTCAGTTTAATCTTCGTGGACGTGAATGGAACGGGCCACAAGGAATTAGATATTTTAATACATTGGAAGCATGGAGAATTGAGAAGGTGGGTAGCGGTCAGCCATTGTCTAGCCAACCATCTAACAATGCATCAATACCAGAAAATATTGCTGCACCAGTATTTACGAGTAGCGTGTCTGAAAATGATGATTTGCCTTTTTAATTAAAAAGTCTATACAATAATGTAAAAAGCACAGGTAATAAAGCAACAGCAAAACCTGTGCTTTTTGTTTATAATCTATATTACACAGTATGTCAAAACCATCTATACTTTTAATATACACAGGCGGTACAATTGGTATGATGCAAGATGCAAGAACGGGCGAATTAAGGCCATTTAACTTTAAAGCTTTAACTAGTCAGATACCCGAACTGCAAAAATTTGACATTAAGTTGTCCTCCATATCATTTAAACATCCAATTGATTCTTCAGATATGAATCCAAGTATTTGGGCTGAATTAGCTCAAATAATCCAAACTAATTATTCTAAACATGATGGATTTGTTATTTTACATGGTTCAGATACTATGTCATTTACAGCTAGTGCACTTAGTTTTATGCTCGAAAACCTAAGTAAGCCAGTAATTTTAACAGGTTCACAATTGCCCATTGGTATTATAAGAACAGATGGAAAGGAAAACTTAATTACAGCAATTGAAGTAGCTGCTGCTCAACATAAAGGAAAGCCCATTATTAATGAAGTGTGTGTGTATTTTGAATATAAATTATACAGAGGAAACAGAACATATAAATATAATTCAGAACACTTTGATGCATTTAAATCACCCAATTACCCAGCATTAGCCGAGGCAGGTGTAAGTATTCAGTATAATTATCAAGCCTTATTAAAAACCACCAAGAAACCATTAACTGTGCACACGCAACTAGATAATGATATTGCTGTGCTTAAAATGTTCCCAGGTATAAGTAAGAAGATAACTCTATCCATTTTAAATTCGCCAAATATTAAAGCCGTTATTATTGAAACATTTGGTGCAGGAAATACAACTACTCAAACATGGTTTATTGAAGCTTTAAAAACAATTATTAATAAAGGAATTATTGTGTATAATGTAACACAGTGTGCTGAAGGTAGAGTTATTCAAGGAATGTATGAAACAAGTAGTGCATTAAAAAAAATTGGTGTAATTGGCGGCGAAGATATTACATTTGAAAGCGCCATCACTAAACTAATGTATGTGCTTGGAAAGAAATTACCTTTATCAAAATCTAAACAATTGTTACAAAGTAATTTACGTGGAGAAATAACATTACATTCATGAAACATCAAATTAATATAGAAGGAATTAGATTATACGCCTATCACGGTTGTTTGCCTGAAGAAACAAAAGTAGGAGCAGAGTACATTGTAGATGTATATATGGTGTGTGATTTTAAGGAAGCTGCTATTAAAGACGACCTTAATTTAACTATTGATTACTGTTCCATATTTGAAATTTGTAAAACCGAAATGGCTGTTCCATCTAAGTTAATAGAACATGTTTGTAAGCGAATTTATGATAAAATTGTTGCTCAATTTCCTCAGTTAATTGAAACTAAAGTTAAGGTAACTAAATTATTACCTCCTATGAATGGACCAGTTGATAAGGTTTCTGTGAGTATAGAAGATTAATTACTTTCCTAAAAAAGCAAAACTTATAATGTTAGCGCCCATTTTTAATGCTTTCTCTCTAGCTTCTGGACTGTCTTTATGAACATCAGGACTTTCCCAGCCATCGCCTAAATCACACTCATAGTCATAAAAACAAACTAATCTTCCTTTGTAAATGATTCCAAATCCTTGAGGTGCTTTGTTATCATGTTCATGTATTTTAGGTAAGCCTTTATCAAAGTTAAATCTTTGATGATAAATTGGATGATTAAAAGGTAGTTCAACTAAATCTAGTTCTGGAAAAACTTTTTTAAGTTCAGTTCTAATAAATTTATCCATGCCGTAATTATCCGATATGTGTAAAAAACCTCCTGCTATCAAGTATTTCCTCAAATTATCAGCTTCTGCATTACTAAAAATAACATTACCGTGCCCAGTCATGTGGATAAAAGGATAATTAAATAATTCAATACTTCCAACATCTACAATAGCTTGTTCGGGGTTTATGTTTGTTTTTAGATTGGTGTTACAAAATTTAATGAGATTAGGTAATGAAGTTTCTAAATTGGAGTACCAATCGCCACCGCCACTGTATTTTAATAATCCTAATTGAAAGGATTGCGCCAACGCATTAAAGGTTATGAAACTGAACAATAAAATTTTAAATAATAATTTCATTGCTTATTAAGTTTATAATTTTTTTTCTCTTCTGAAATTGGTAACCCTAAATCTGAAACAACAAGTTTATCTATGAAGTCGGCATATCCATCTGATGAAACTGTAATATCGTAACTACCGGCTGGAAGTGCCATTACAAATTTCCCATTTTTAGGATTAGGCGCAAAACTAAATTCTTCGTTGGTAGATACATTAATAGCTAAGATATTGGCAATGTATTCTTTAGGTTGGTTTAAAGAATCGCCTAGTTCAATATTACCTAAGTATAAGGTGAGTTTTTGATCAATATCATTAAACCTCACTCGGTAAATATCTAAATCGCCTTGTCCGCCTGGGCGCAATGCACTAATGTATCCAGCACGGTTATCTGCAGTTAAACTAATACTTCTATCATCATCTGTGGTATTAAGTGGATAACCTAAATTCTCAGCTTTAGTCCATGTGTTTTCTTCGGGATTCCATACTGTTTTAAATAAATCAAAGCCTCCCATCGAATTATGTCCTTCTGAAGAGAAATAGAGTGTAACACCGTCGGGCGATAAGTGCGGAAAATCTTCATGATATTCGGTATTAATTTCAGGACCTAGTAAAAAAGGCATTCCCCATTTACCATTAGGTAATTTACGACACATATAAATATCGGTCTGCTCACCTCGTTTATCTGCCCTCACAAAAAACAAGGTATTACCATCAGCACTAATTGATGCTGAATGCTCAATTTTTGAATTGATATGTTCGGGTAATGGCGTGTATTTTAGCCAAGCCCCATTTTTTTTAGTAGTGGAATAAATATCACCAAATTTATCAATATGATCAATGTAAATCATCATTTCAGAACCATCGGGCTTTAATCCTACCACTTGTTCATCGAGTGATGAATTTATTTTAGTTCCAATATTTTCGGCTGGTAGCCATTTCCCATTTTCTAAATTGGAAATGTAAACATCTGAGGCGTAATATCCATCAACTTCTAAACGAGAAGATGTTTTTCCTTTTCGTCTGGTGGTAAATGCTAAAAAATTTTCATTATCTGTTATCCAAGGATAGTAATCTGCAAACTCTGAGTTAATCTCTTTACCAAGATTAGTAAATGAAACGTTAACAGGGTTTAGCATTAATTTTTTAGCGTTTTTACACATGTCGATTTCTCGTTCTACTTCTTTTTTCTTTTTAGGTTCTTGTTCAATATATTTTTCAAATGAACTAATCGCATCATCGAGTTTAGAGGCTAGGCGATAAGCTTTCCCTAAATTTAACCATACTATGGATTCTACTTTAGGTTCTTTAGTACAAAACTCAAGATACTTAATAGCTTCGGTTTTATTAATGTTGGTGTTTAAATAACATTCTGCAATTTTAAATTGTATTGATGCGTTTTTCTTATCTTTTTTCAGTAATTCTTTATAAATAGGAAGCGCCATTAAATAATTTTTGTGTTTGTAATGCTCATCGGCATCTGCAATATCATATCTTTTACTTGATTGAGCATAAGTATTACAGGCAAATGAAATGATGGCAATAATTATAATTACTGGGCGCATAATCAGGCAACAAGTTAAATAAAAAAAGTAAGATTTCCGATTTTAATGTAATATTACTAAAGAATTATTTATTTTCTTTATTAGAAAGTTTAAATAAGAGTTCTTTCTCCGATTTTGATAAATTATCGTAGCCATGCTTAGATATTTTATCTAATAACTCATCTATCATTTTTTGATTTTCAATGACTGAATTGGCCTGAGTATGAGTTGTTTGTTTATGCACCACTTTTAATGAATTTTTCTTTTGAGGTTTCGAATAAAAAGTCCAATCAGAAATATCTTTACCTTGTTTGAGTAAATAACCAAATAATAATCCAAAGGCTGCACCTCCAAAATGCGAAATTTTACCACCCGTGTTTATATTAAAATCTATAATACTGGTAACGGCAAACACTAATAAAGCATAGTATTTATATTTCATTTCAATAATGCCAAATAAGTTAATTGGTAAATTTGGTAAATAAGTAGCCATACTACACACTATACCAATAACTGCTGCAGAAGCACCAAGTAAAATTGAATTTTGAAATGTAAGCGGACTAATTAATGAAAATATTAGTAAAATGAGTGCCCCAGATAATCCGCTTACCAAGTAAACAAACAAAAGTTTTTTCTCAGATAGAAAATTAAGAAATGTAATTGCTGAAAAATACAAAAGAAGCATGTTGTAAAATACATGTCCTAAACTTTGGTGCGAGAACATATAAGTTATAATAGTCCATGGTTTAAATATAATGTTGGAAAAGTTAAGAGGTAGAGCAAGGTTGTTAATAATAACCTCTGTTTTAAAAATACTTGTACTAATATTTATAAGAAAAAATAATGCAAAATTTAAAGCAAAAATGATAGTTAATTTGCTATGTCGCTGTAACTCGGATTTAACACCTTGAATAAAAGACATGTACTAATAAAAGAAATTTTTATTTTTTCTCCAAATCATCATGATGATTAAACCCACAATAAGTCCACCAAGATGAGCAAAATGAGCAACATTATCCATCGAGAAGAAACCATTATACAATTCGTATAAAGCGTAAAATGTTACTAAATATTTTGCTTTTACTGGGATAATAAAATATAACTGAAGTTCAGTATTTGGAAACATAATGGCAAAGGCTACTAATAAGCCAAATACTGCGCCCGATGCACCTAATAAAATGGTAAATTCATTATTAAAGCTACTAATTGCTAGTTGAAGAGCGGCAGCTCCTAATCCACATAATAAATAAAAATTCAGAAAGCGTTTAGAACCCCAAATATTTTCGAGAATTGACCCAAACATATAAACAGCAACATGTTAAATAAAATATGCATAAAATCGGCATGCATAAACATGTAAGAAATAAATTGATGTGGCTTAAAATAATCTGAACCAATAGGATATAAATCTAAAAAAGCATCTAGATTAATTCTATCCGATAACATAAACTTGCCGACAAATAGAATAATATTAATAATTAAAATATTTTTAACTACAATAGGTAATTCTTGAAATTGCCTTGGTCTAAACTCCTGATAACTCATCTGTGCTTTTATCTTTTAAATAAACTATCTATTTGTTGTTTATCAATCTCCACTAATATTAGTTTGCCGTCTGGAGTGTACATTGGATTTTGGCACATAAATAAATGTTCAATAATTAATCCAATTTCTTCGCTCTCAAGCGATTTGCCATATTTTATACTAGCGTTTTTTGCCATGCTTCGGCAAAGGTTTTCAAATACATCAATTTTGGTATCAAAGGTATTTAATTTGTAGCTTTCTAAGATACTTTCAATCATTTCTTGTGTGTTAAATTCTCCTAATTCAGCAGGAGTTCCTCGAACTACAATGGCATTTTTGCCAAATACTTCAATCTCAAAACCTAAATGTTTAAAGTGAGGAAACAATGTACTGACAAGTGCAAAGTCATTTCCGCTGAGTTCAAATGTTACTGGAAAAAGTAACTGTTGAGTAGGACTAACAATTGATTTATCTTTAATGGTTATATAGTGTTCATATAAAATACGCTCATGGGCTCTTTGTTGGTCAATCAAAATAAGTCCGTTTTCTTGATAAGTTGAGATGTATTTATGAAATAACTGGAAACCGTGTGTGTTAACTACTTGATGTGCAATTTTTGTTTGTTCTGCTGATTGTTCAACTTTGTAATTATCAACTTCTGCTTTAAAATCGCTTTGGTTGTAATTTTGATACAAAGTTTCCCAATTTTCTTGATTATTCTTTTGGCGAGTATTTAAAGTGCCAGTATTAAATGAAGTATTTGGTGGTTGTTGAGTTTGAAAAGGATTGTAGTCTTTGTTATAATTTATGGTTGGTGGGGTTACTGTTTTTGTGTAATCTATTTCAAAACTCATTTCGCTATTAAAATCAAGGCTAGGTGCTAAATTTGCTTTTCCAAGAGCTCGTTTAACGGCACTATGTAATAAAGCATAAATGGTTTTTTCGTCTTGAAATTTAATTTCCGTTTTTGTGGGATGAATATTAATATCAATGGTAGAAGGGTTTACTTCTAAAAATAAGTAATAGGCTGGATGATTTTCTGGTGCCATTAATTCTTTATATGCTTCTACAACGGCATGATTTAAGTAAGCACTTTTGATATATCGGTTATTTACAAAAAAATATTGGTCGCCACGACGTTTTTTTGCAAACTCTGGCTTTCCTACATAGCCCAAAATTTTAACAACATCGGTATTTTCATTTATTTGCACTAATTTACTTTGCAATGATTTACTAAATAAGCCACAAATACGTTCCATTAGGTTGGAAGGTGGTAAATTAAAAATCTCATTACCGTTGCTAAATAATTGAAAATGAATATTAGAATGCGCTAAACTCACTCTTTCAAATTCATCAATAATATGTTTTAATTCAATAGAATCATCTTTTAAGAATTGTCGTCGGGCAGGGATGTTAAAAAACAAGTTTTTTACACTAAAGGTAGAACCAGTCTGTGACTGACACTCTTCTTGTTTGATGAATTTACCACCCTCTATTTCAATAAGTTGCCCAACAATATCCGATTCACGTTTGGTTTTTAATTCAACTTGAGCCACCGCTGCAATACTTGCTAATGCTTCGCCCCTAAACCCTTTGGTGTGTAAATCAAATAAATCTTCTGCCTTTTTAATTTTAGATGTAGCATGTCTTTCAAATGCCATTCTTGCATCTACTGGACTCATTCCCAGTCCGTTATCTTTAATTTGAATAAGTGTTTTCCCTGCATCTTTTACAATAAGAACAATAAAAGTGGCTTTTGCATCAATTTCATTTTCAAGTAATTCTTTTACTACTGAGGCTGGACGCTGAACTACCTCTCCAGCAGCTATTTGATTAGCCACATTTTCTGGTAAAAGAGTAATAACATTTTGCATAGTTGCAAAGGTAATTTTTTATAGGAGTTAGCTATGATTTTGCTGCATTTTGTCAATAAATTTGAAAAATATTGACGATAATTTTTGAATTATATATTTTTTTATATACTTTTCCAAAAAAAATAAATAGGTTATGTCGAAAAAAACAAAGGCTTCGTCAAAGATTAAAAAAGCAACATCTAAAAAAGTTGCCTCTAAATCAAAACCTGCAGCTAAAAAGAAAGTAGTTGCTAAAAAACCTGTTGCAAAGAAAAAGTCTGTTAAACCTACAATAAAAAAGGTAGCAAAAAAGCCTGTTGCTAAAAAAACGACTAAACCTGTAAAAAAACAAGTTGCTAAAAAGAAAGCAGTTAAACCTATTAAAAAAGCAGTTGCAAAAAAAGCCATTAAGGCAATTAAAAAGCTTGTTAAAAAAGTAGCAACAAAAAAAGTAGTTGCTAAAAAAAAGGTTGTTAAACCACAAAATAAGAAGAAAATAGTTAAGAAACAGGCTAAACCTATAAAAAAGGCAGTAGCTAAAAAAACACTTAAACCTGTTGTGAAAAAACAGGTCGTTAAAAAAGAAGCTAAAGTTGTTGCTAAAAAAGTAGAAGCAAAAACTCCAAAAGTAACTGTTAAACCTATTATTCATGAACCTATAAAAAAAGCTGTTCCAATTGTAAAACCATATCAACAAGAACCCATTAAGTTTGATAAAGAACCCGCAGGGAAATTTGAGATGGAATTTTTTGTAAGAGCTTCTGAGGATATGGTGTATGAGTTTGTAAGTACTGAAAGTGGATTATCTGAGTGGTTTTGTGATGATGTAACTATTCGTGATGGTATTTTTTCTTTTGTATGGGACGGACACACACAACAAGCTCGATTAATTAAAGATAATCCACCATTTGCTATACGTTTTCAGTGGTTAGATAAAACAGATGGAAGCTATTTTGAATTTAGAACACAAAAAGATGAATTAACTAATGATATGTCGTTGATAATCACTGATTTTGCTTCAGATAAAGCAGAAGAGCTTTCAGCCAAATCTTTGTGGCAAAGTCAGGTTAATAAGTTGTTTCACGTCTTAGGTTCGGTATCTTAATAATTCAAAAGCCTATTTTACTCAATTATAATAGTTATAATTCATAAATAGTAGTATTTTAGCCAAGTATTAACTTAAACTTTTATTCCTATCGCATAGACATCTACTTAAATTTTTTAATGCTATAATTTAAAATTAGTAGTTCTTATGTCTATTCAACTTTTATCGGATAACGAGCTTGTGAAAATGTATATGTCGGGTAATGAAGATGCCTTGGCAGTATTAGTTAAACGTCATAAACGTAGAATATTTTCTTATATCTATTTAATTACAAAAAACAGAACTTTAACAGAGGATGTGTTTCAAGAGACTTTTTTTAAGGTTATTCAAACATTAAAAAGACAGCAATATAGTGAAGAAGGTAAATTTTTACCTTGGGTATTACGTATTTCTAAAAATTTAATAATTGATCATTTTCGTAAGGTGAAGAAGATGCCTTCCATCTCTAAAGTAACAAATGAAGAGGGAGAGGAAGTTAATATTTTTGATATCATACCTGAACCAGATTTACGTAAGGAAACCGAAGAAACAAGATTATTTAAACAAGCTATACGTGCGGTTATTAATCAATTACCAACCGACCAAAGAGAAGTGGTAGTTATGAGAACGTATTATGATATGAGTTTTAAAGAAATTGCTGATATAACCAATGTATCAATCAATACATCATTAGGTAGAATGCGTTACGCACTCATCAACCTAAAAAAGATGATGGAAAATAAAGAAGTGCTTGCTTATATGTAAATTATTTAATTGTCTAATTTATTTCACTTCTGCAATAGTAGTAAGTTCAATACTTGCCCCAAAAGGTAATCCTGCTACTGCAACACAAGTGCGAGTAGGTTTACGGTTCGGAAAATATTTTATGTATTCTTCATTTACAGCAGCATAATCATCCATTGATTTTAGAAAGATGTTTACAACAATTAAGTTATCAAAGGTGCAGTTATGTTCTTGCAATATCGCTTGTAGGTTTTTCATGGTTTGTTGTAATTCAACAATTACGCCACCTTTTACTAATTGACCAATGCTTAAATCTAAGCCTAATTGTCCAGAAATATATAAATTACCATTTGATAAAATAGCTGGAGTGTATGGTTTACTCATAATAAAAATGTTTAGGGTTTATTAATTTAACATATACAAATGTCTAAAAATTAATTTGTATTTTTAGTTAACACCTTCCTGATATTCATCATAAAGAAATTTTACTTAATCGTTAATTTTTTTCCATTTAAGTAATAAGCTATTACTTACAACACTCACACTACTCATTGCCATTGCGGCACCTGCAATCATTGGATTTAATAAAAAGCCATTAACTGGATATAAAATTCCAGCGGCAATTGGAATACCAATAATATTATAAATAAAAGCCCAAAATAAGTTTTGCTTAATAGTAGTAACAGTATATTTTGAAAGTTGAATAGCACTCGCAATTTTACTCAAATCAGACGAGATGATGGTCATTTTAGCAACTTCCATGGCAATATCGCTACCTTTTCCCATAGCAATACTAATATCGGCGGTAGCTAATGCGGTACTGTCATTAATTCCATCGCCAACCATAGCTACTATTTTTCCTTGTTCTTGTAATTTTTTAATAAATAGGGCTTTTTCTTGAGGTAAAACTTCTGCTTTATAATTTGAAATTTTGGTTTGTTGAGCTATTGCCTTAGCTGTATGTTGATTATCCCCTGTAAGCATATATAACTCAATACCCATATTATTTAAAGTATGAATAGCATTAATTGAAGTATCTTTGATTTTATCTGAAATTGCTAAGATGCCTAATACTTGTTGGTTGTCTGAAAACCAAATAACGGTCTTAGCTTGCTGATACCACAAGTCGGCAATTTGTTGTATATGATTAGGAATAACAATATGGTTATCTAACATGAGTTGTTTATTTCCAACATAATATGTCTTGCTGTTAAAATCAGCTTTAGCACCTTTGCCAGTAATACTAATAAAATGATGAATAGAAACTAATTCATATTCATTTAGATGGCTTATAATAGCATCTGCTAAAGGATGTTCTGATTGTTTTTCAATACTTAGTAATATTCGTTTGTATATAACTTCATTATTTAACCATTTTACTTCATTTACTTGAGGTTTTCCTTCTGTTATTGTACCAGTTTTATCAAGTATTATTGTATTTACTTTTTTTAGTATCTCTAAACTAAGTGCATCTTTTATTAAGATACCTTGTTCAGCACTTTTTCCAATTCCTACCATAATGGCTGTAGGTGTGGCAAGTCCCAAGGCACAAGGGCAGGCAATAATTAGAACAGTAATGCTAGCTAATAATCCTTGTGTAACTGCATGTTGTCCGCCAAATATTATCCAACATAACAAAGTAAATAGGGCAATACCCATAACCGTAGGAACAAAAATACTGGCTATTTTATCAACTAATTTTTGTACTGGAGCTTTACTACCTTGCGCTTCTTTAACGGTTTTAATAATCTGAGCTAAAAGTGTATCCTTCCCAACTTTTAGAGCTTTATAGTGTAAACTTCCTTTTTGATTTATAGTACCTGCATATACTTTAGAATCCATTTCTTTAAGAATAGGGATTGGCTCACCTGTAAGCATACTCTCATCAATATGAGAATTGCCACTTATTACAATTCCATCTACAGCAATTTTTTCGCCCGGTTTTACTACTATAATGTCATTAATTTTTACCTGTTCTATTTGAGTTGTAATCTCAGTTCCCTCTTTTGATATGATTGTTACTGTTTTAGGTTGTAACCCGATGAGTTTTTTAATGGCCGATGAAGTATTGCTCTTCGCTTTTTCTTCAAGTAATTTTCCTAATAAAATAAAAGCAATGATGACGGTAGAAGCTTCGAAATAAACATGAGCTTGAATGCCTCTTTGTTGCCAAAACGAAGGAAAAAGCATATTGAATATACTAAATAAATAAGCAATACCAGTGCTTAATGCCACTAATGTATCCATGTTGGCAGTACGATGTTTGGTTTGTTTCCAAGCATTGATGTAAAAATCTTTCCCGAAATAAAAAACTACAGGTGTAGAGAGTAGCCACATAATGTAATTAGCATAAGGCATGTGCATAAAAAACATACCAATTATCATAACGGGTATTGCCAGTAATACCGACCAAACAGTTTTAAGTTTTAATTCATGCAAATGATCTTCGTTAATCTGTTCTAATGCAGCTTGTTGTTTACTTTCATCTTCTATTAGTAAATCATATCCGCCCTCACGAATTGCTTGTTGAATGTTTTCAATGCTTGTTTTTATGGAATCAAATGTAACAGTAAGATTACCAGTTCCATAATTTACTGATGCTTGTATAACGCCTTCACGTTGACTCGCAATATTTTCGGCACTTCCAGCGCA